>DAMDNS010000276.1:0-4488 GCA_032083605.1 Ureibacillus sp. | reverse complement strand
TAAAACATTCCACAACAATCTGTCCTAATATGAAAATGAGCGCTAATCTTGTTTATTCAAGATAGCGCCCAATTATTGAACAAGTAAACTGACAAATAAAAACACAAATATCCACACATCTAATTTTTCATATTCAATATAATCATCCATATATGTCAGTCCATAATACCCACGCAATCATAAAAGTTGATTGCTAAAAAACTAATTATAGATAATTGCTGCTCGATTTATTTCTCTCTACTTACATTATACTACTAATTATAAATTCTTTATAGACTACTCATTTTAAAATTCCTGCCCTATACTGTTATATACAAGTCAAAAAATATACGAGGTGCACAGTATGAATAACGAAAAAGTTGTCTTAGATAATGGCCCTTTCTTTCATGGTACTAAAGCAGAATTAAGAATTGGAGATCTTTTAGAACCTCAACACTCTTCAAATTACCAAGACAAAAAATCTAACTATATCTATTTCACAGCAACATTAAATGCGGCTAAATGGGGTGCGGAATTAGCAATATCTAATTCAAAAGAAAGAATTTATATTGTCGAGCCACTAGGTGATTTTGAAAATGATCCAAACTTAACTGATAAAAGATTCCCTGGAAACCCAACACGTTCTTATAGGTCTAAATCGCCTCTGAAAATAGTAGCTGAATTAAATTCATGGGAAAGACATTCTGATGATGAAATAAATCATATGCTTGTCTCTTTAGAAAAGTTACGTGAACAAGGAAAAGCTGTAATAGAAGATTAAGGTTCAATCACCCAGAAAATCGTGACTTAAAATACACAAAATCAATTGGTTTCCTTTCGGCAACGTAGTGCTCCACAATGCACTACAATTAGATTATTTGAGTTGCCCATACTATAAATTTTAAATCCGTAAAAATAAATGAACTAGAGGCCGGGACAAAAGTAGAAATTCTAAGAAAATTAGTGGAAAACTATAATAAGAATAATTCATAAATCCTAACCTTAAAGTTGAATTGTCTCAATTTTTACTAACGCACTATTTACTTCAATTTCTGCCCCAAAATTTTTCTACTTCACCTGATGCTTTCCTTGTTTCAACATCCATAAGGACGACGGTGTTCAATCATAACATTTAGCATGTTTAGTTTAAGCAGTTGTCAGTATGTGGGTTCACAAGAAGCTACAACGCCGTTATGTTCGTATATTCTGACCCATTTAACATGTGAATTCCCAATTTCTCTATAACTATAGTTACCGTTTAAATAGCGTATAAAAGTAATTTTACTTAGCAGTATATTTACCTATAAAAAACTGCACCTCCAATTGTAAGATTGTATCTAACAATTGTGGTGCAGTTCGGGGTTTGAACCTAATATTAGCTGTGCAGGTCCGTTTCTGAACTACTCTGCACTTTATCTATTTTACTATCAGGCTATCTATTCATTGCTTCCTGTAAAAATCGTGTTGCGATAAATAATTTTCCTTCATCAATATTTTGTTTGCATGCCTAAACAATGTAGGAAATTCACTAAATCATACACTTCCTTCAGCTAAATACCGAACAGCTTTAGCATAATCCAGCTTGATGCGTAGAATACCATGAATTGCACACCAGCCCCTACACCTAAAATACGGTTTAATAAACCACCAACAGTTGCGACTGTAAATGTTAAAATTACTCCTAATAATTGTGCCTCATTATAGGCAAGCAAGAATGCTAAACCTATGAACATCGCTACTATTGCTTCCTGGCTGATATATTTCAATACTAGTACAGACGCTTTACGTGCATAATTCATCGTAAATGGATAAGCAATTAAAGCCGCCACACTAATTCCGATTAACCCAAAAATAAAAAAATCCCATGAAGACATTAACGTGTGTAAATTGTTTACAGGATCCACAGTAAATATCGGTGGTGCATTAAATAAGGGTGATGCTGGCCCAAGTGCTACTGGGCTTAATGGAATACCAAATGCAATTAATGGAATAATAGCTTCAGCAATATAAGTCGATTCCGTTACTCCATTCATCACAGTCAAGCTCGTTGTAGCTTTTTTATAAGCACCTTTTGTCCGGGAACCTACTATTTCACCCATCAATGACGTCATCCCTACAGGACTGAATACAAATGTGAGAGAGGAAAGAAACGTTGTAATGCTTGTAAACATCGTCTGCCTTTTCGATAAAATTTTAAATGGATTTGGGAAATATCCTTTCCAGGATTTCGTTTCAGGAGCAAGGTTGTATTCATTTTGCTTACTGCGTGTCAGATCATTTTTAGCAACTGGAGATGCTGCCATTAAAATATTGCAAAACATCGGTCCAATGGCAATCCCTAAAAAGAATGTAATACTTAAATGTTTATCAAGCATCGCAAAGCTAACGCTATCTAAAGCTTTGATGAAAAACGCAAATGGAATAATGATTAAAATACTTGCCCATTTGCCTTTTGAGAAGAACGCGATTAAAATAGCGGCAAGTGTAAAAATAATGCCTGATGAAGATTTAAAGAAATCGGCAAATTGACCCAAAAATTGACCTAACAGTACAGCGGTTGGCAGGGCGATAAATGCACCGATGACGCCGCCGGAAATCATTTTACGAAGGGCAATATGCGGCATCCCTAAACGGCGTAATGTATTTGCATGGTCGATTAGCGGAACAGCTGTTGTGTCACCAGGAATACCCAATAACGCAGTTGGTACAGCATGTGTTAAATGCTTAGATAATACCCCCGCCATGAAAAAGGCGAATACACCTTCGGGAGGAGCCCCCAGTAAAATAACTAACAATGTAATTGGTACCATAATCGCTGTTTCATCTGTACCCGAAATAAGACCAATTATAGTAAAAATAGCGGCACCAAGAAGGGCAAATAGAAGAGCTATTAAATAAATACTCATTTCTTATCTGCTCCTTTCAAGTCTTGTAAGCTAGAAAAAATACCAAAATCCTCGAGCTCTTTTTTTGTCACCGGGTCTTCCTCAATTAATCGTATTTCCTCGTTAATATCAATTTGTAAATCTTCGAATGCTTCCTTTAAAGAATGACTGGATGTTTCATCCTCTACTAAAATACGCTTTGGCTTAAAAAGAATTGTATTGATAGCGACAACCATCAAAATCCCTGTTATTCCTGTTAACAGTGAGTAGGAGTTAATCATTTGAGGGTCAGCAAACTTCGGAAAAATCCACTGGCCTAACTGATAGCCAAAAAAGCTTGCTGCAACACTTAAAATTATTGAAATAATTAATTGATTACCAGAAACCGTGTCACCTAATATTTCAATAAACTTTTTTTCATCTACATTTTTCCGCTCATTATATTGAGTATTAGCCAAGTTATTCACCTCGCAGAGAGTTTGTAATCTCTAAAACACGATCATAACGGAAATCTTTCTCTTCTACAACCTGCTGCACGACTCGATCAATATTATCGCCTGTTGCCCCGGCCATTACAGCCAGGTTTTTTACATGGAGTCGCATATGACCAGATTGAATACCTTCTGCTGAAAGCGCTCGCAAACTTGCTAGGTTTTCTACTAATCCTACTGCGGCAATGTAGCTGGCTAGTTCCTCTGCAGATTGCACATCCATAATTTTTAGAGCCGCTTTCGAAACAGGATGAGTCTTTGTAGCCCCTCCCACAATACCAACAGCTAACGGCAATTCCAACGTACCAACAAGATTGCCTGCTTTGTTCAGCTCCCACGTCGTTAAAGAACGATATCTGCCAGAACGGGCAGCATAGGCATGAGCCCCAGCCTCAACAGCACGTGTATCGTTACCCGATGCTAATACCGCAGCTGTAATACCATTCATAACCCCTTTATTATGTGTAGCAGCACGGTACGGATCAGAATCTGCAAATTCGTAAGCACTTACAATATTTTTGGCAATTTCTATACCTCCGAGCATTTCTGTCGAAAATTCGCCACGAGCACGTACAATACGCTTATCTGCTAAATTTGAAATAATCCGGAGCACAACTCGTCCATTTGTAATACGTTCGATTAATGGTGACACAGATTCCGCCATCGTATTTACTGCATTTGCCCCCATTGCATCTTTCGTATCGACTATTAAATGTATAACAACCATTGTTTCTTTTGCTGTGTCGATTAAGTGAACCTCCACATCCTTTACTCCTCCGCCTAACTTTACTAACGTCGGATCTTTTGCATTACAATGTTCGATGATCTCATCTTTATGTTCAAAAATTTTCGCCCTCGCTGCATGAGGATCCTGGATATTTAATACCTGGATCTGACCACGCATAACTGTACCCGAGCTGGAAGTAAAAATTCCGCCTAACTCATATGCTGCACGTGCCGCATTACTGGCTGCAGCAATTACTGACGGTTCTTCCGTAGCCATCGGAATAAATACCTCTTTGCCATTTACTTTAAAATTGGCAGCTACCCCTAAAGGAACCGAAATGTGACCGATAACATTTTCAACCATTGCATCAGCAAGCTCTAATGAAATACCACTTTTTAAAGCTTCA
>DAMDNS010000275.1:0-4493 GCA_032083605.1 Ureibacillus sp. | reverse complement strand
TTTTTCCGTAACATACTAGTCTTAAATATCATTAAATTCTGACAAATTATTAAAAGATTTTGTTAAACAAATGTAAATATTCTTTTTTCCTATTCATTTGCGTCCTGAAGCACTTAAATCAAAAATTTAGATATGTACAATAAAAGGAAAAACCGATTCAATGGGTTTTTCCTTTTTGACATACTTAAAATTATCCTAAAAATGACTCCTCTATAAAGGAAGCAATTTTAAAGTCTCTTGTGTCTCGATATTTTCAATCATGTCCAGCCATTGTTTCGGTTTATTTGAAAGAACGGAGTAGTAATTTCTTAAGAAATCCACAACTAAGGAGGCCTGAATTTCACTTAAGGCTTCATCTGTTGGCATAAAGCAAAAATCTAAACCTGAAACAGCTTCCCCGTCATTTTTCCATGATGGATGAACATATGGGAAATCGATTTTTTTATAGCCTAAATGAGATAATACTTCTCGGCGAACATAAGGATTCATCGGCATAACGCCACCAAAATCAAATTCTTCTTTCATCATGTATGGATTATAGATTTCTGCAAAGCCGCCGATTAAGGATTCACCATTTTCCTGTGCTAGTCTGTTTAGATCCTTTTGACGTTCTTGCGCTAAAAAGCGTCCAATGGAATGGCCAGGCTTCCCAATGATCGTAAAGTCTGTCATGGCAATTGACCAACCAGGATAATATCGATATTCTGTAGCGCCTACCACTTCACCTTCAAGTACTGCCACAAATACGCGAATACTCGGGTCTTCTAGCGGCTCTTTCCAAAGATCAAACTCCAGCACTTCTTCCGGAGGGAAAATCTCTCCTAAAAGCGTATGCAATTTTGCAAACAAAGGATCGTTTATATTAGTAATACGAATAAATTCCAAGGTGAATGCCACTCCTTTAACAAGTTGGTTTATAACTCAAATGAATTTCAATACTATATTCGTCACTTTATTGTAAAAAACCTTTTTGCAAACGTCAAAAAGAAAAGTCCACCTTAAGATGGACTAGTAACCTTTGTCGTACTAATGACAAAATCCTTGAATTTTTGCTCTTCGTCAGAATAGGGAAAATGATTGCTTTCCTCAAAGAGAGTGAAATGTGAATTCGGTATTAACTTTGCAATCTCCTTACCAAATTTCATAGGACATTGTACGTCATACTTTCCAGCATAGATGTAGCTCGGTATTGCTACTTCCTTCAATTGCTCTCTGATATCGTATGTAGGGTACTCAACTTTCCTGAAATAATCTAATCGCGGGCCAACAGTTTTCCCGCTGTTAGGCACCTTAAAGGATTCTTGCAATTTTTCTTCGCTGACAAATGACATTAATGCCCACTCATAACCTAATTTTCGTCGTTCTTCAACTGATGTGTTTATATCATTTAAGCTATCCATAATTTCAACAATACGAGTAAATTTTGGATTCTGCGAGCAATAAATACACTCATTGTCTTTACCATACTCAAAACTGGCAGCTGCTCCACCAGCTATAATTTTGGTTAATGAATTTTGACGCATAGTCGCATATTTTAAAGAAAGCATTCCACCGGTCGAATGCCCAGCAAATCCCCACTGTCGATGATCCAAAGCCACTCTAATCGCCTCTAAATCTAGTACACTCTCTTCCATGCTATATTGCTCATTACTTATTGTACCTACAGAATTTCCTGCATCCCGTAGATTGATTAAATATACTTTATTGTGGTTAGTAAAGGGATTAGCGAATGTATTGCCTCGCACATCATATTCACTATATAAGTGTGTAATTGCTAGAGGTTCTCCTTCTCCTTTTTCAAAATATTCAAAAGTTCCTCTATCAGTCTCGATAAATTTTTGAGTCCACATTTCAACCAATACTCCCTTTTAAGTAGTTTGGGAATCAAAATTCCTTAACTCTCACTCTGCATTAAAAGCTTTTCAATATTAATCAAGACTCTCATACGTTTCAACAAATTTAAGCCAATAATGCCTTCCAAATGGAATCCATAATTCATGGCCCCAATTTCTATTTGAACATGTTCTGCTTTCATATGACCAATTTTGATGGAATCGATCATCTTGGAAAAAACAATTTCCGAGCCTCCTACTCCACAGACACGATATACTAGATCGTTTTCTTCCGGCATTATCCCAAGCTCTTCTGCAATATCGGATGAGATAATGGAGCTAGATGAGCCAGTGTCGATTAATACTCGAGTTAAGTGTAAACCTTTTCCTCCATAATGGATTTCCATATCGGTTAATAATAATCCTTCATCGATGGTTAACTTTTTCAATTGGGCCACCTACCTTTAAAAAGTGAATAAAGACAAAAAATGAGCTTGCTCTGTCCTTTAACTTTTATAGCTATGATAGCCCCAATATATGCTTGTCCTTTACGATGAATTACAAAACGGAAATAACAAAGGATTTCAGCAGCGTCTTTCCACTAAAACGAAAAGAGGCCACTTCTCAAAGCGGAAGCGCCTCTTATCTTAGCTTTGTGATATCACATAAAATTCTCAAAAAGATTGATCAGTTTGTCGGCATATTCTTCATCTAAGGTGCCATAGCCTTCTTCTTCATTGTTGCTAACGATGCTAAGGGAATCGTCTGAGTTGTACCAAATTCGATATAAATAGAGCTCATCGCGCGAATCCTCATCTTCTGTGTAAAATAATGTGGCAATGATATCTTCCGCTCCATCTAAATCAGGCTCCTCCTTTGGATCCCAATGGACTTCTTCCAATACGCTTTTAATTGAATCTAATGTGATCAAGTCGACAATCATTTCCTCTTCTTCCACAGCTTTGTTACCTTCTACACGCTGGATATCTACTCTCGTAAGATATTTTTCATCATTCGAACAAGCTACAAGAATAAGTCCTGTCAAACAAAAACAGAAAAGAGCAAATAATTTCTTCAAAATATTCCCCCTCTGGCTAATATCCAATGTCACATTCCAAACTCCAATGATATCAACGAGAAGCTACACATTGAAAAAGAAAACCTCTTAAGTCAAAAAGACATAAGAGGTACAAATATTGTTTAAACTGTTAAATTCGAATTTTGCTTGATTTCAATATATCGTAATTGAAGCCCGTCAATTTCGTGAATAGAGAACGTATATCCCCCATGCTCGATGGCGTTATCGTTCTTCAGTTCCATATCGTGTGAATAATACCATCCACCAAGTGTATCAACATCTGGATTATCCATTTCAATGTTCAGGAATCGAGCCACTTCTTCTAATAATATTTTAGAGTAGACAATAAAATGCCCATCATTTACTTTACGGATTTCAGGAACCTCATCATCGTCAAACTCATCACGAATTTCTCCGACTAATACCTCAAGAATATCTTCAACCGTTACTAGACCTGAAGTACCGCCATATTCATCTAACAAAATAGCAATATGCGTTCTTTCTTTTTGCATCCTTGTCATTAAATCATGAATAGGTGTCACTTCCGTTGTATAAATAACAGGGTTGATGAAATTCTCGATATTAAAGTTTTCAACCGTGATTCGATTACTCATACCCTGAGTTAAAAAATCTTTAATATTTATAAAACCGATGATATTGTCTCGATCTTCCTCGTATACCGGATAACGAGTATAACGCTCTTCTTGAATCGTTTTTAACACATCATCATAGGCAACAGTTTTGTCAAATCCAACGATATCTGTTCTTGGTACCATAATTTCACGCGCAATACGTGCATCAAATTCAAATACATTATTTACGTATTTTAGCTCGTTTTGATTTATTTCACCGCTTTTAAAGCTTTCTGTCATCAATAAACGAAGCTCTTCTTCTGTATGTGAAATTTCATGCTCGGAAGCTGGTCTCATTCCGAAAATACCGACCAAGATACGTGCAGCTCCATTTAAAAACCAAATAAATGGATACAGTATTTTATAGAAAATCATAATCGGCTTTGCAAAGGAAAGAGTAATCGACTCTGCTTTTTGGATAGCTGCTGTTTTTGGGGCTAATTCACCCACGACTACGTGCAAAAATGTAGCGATTACAAATGCAGCTCCAATCGTGAAATAATGAATATATTGTTCACCAACGCCAACCATGTTGAATAACGGGTGTAAAATAAACTCAAAGGTAGACTCTCCAACCATCCCAATACCAAGAGCCGTAACAGTAATACCTAATTGGCAGGCAGAAAGGTATTCATCTAGGTGCGTCGTAACATGCTTCGCAGCTAAAGCTCCCTTTCTTTCCTCGGCCACTAATTGATCAATTCTTGAATGCCTTACTTTTACTATGGCAAACTCCGTGGCTACAAAGAATGCAGTTAAAGCTAATAAAATCACAAAAATGGTTAAATTCAGTGCGGTCAATCATCGTCTTACTTAAAAAAGTAAGACTTCACCTCCTAGGTTATAAGTAATAATAAAGATTGCATTAAAGCAACGCTTTCTGAAGACACTTTATTTTTAATAAAATGATTTTTCGATTGTTCTTGCTGCTGCATTTTTTCAACAAGTGTT
>DAMDNS010000274.1:0-4495 GCA_032083605.1 Ureibacillus sp. | reverse complement strand
TGCCGTCTTGAAAAATGGAACCGAAAAAGGGAGGGAGATTCATTTAACCAATGAATTTTCGCAATCTAAAGCCCTGGATAATAAGTTTGAAGTTGGAAATGAGCTGTTTATCAAAATTGATGACCACCTTGAAACAGGTGCGGAACTCACCGGGACCATTCATGGTGTCAAACGCGATAAGTATTTGGTAATGATCGCATGGGTATTTATTTTTGTTTTGTTGGCTGTGGGAAGAAGGCAAGGGCTATTTTCGATTTTAAGTTTAGTCGTGAATGCAGTGATTTTATCTTTCGCCTTAGACATTTATATTGATAATGCTGATCGTAGTCTTTTATTCATCTGCAGTGTAAGTATTGTTTTATTTACCGTGATTTCTTTGTTGCTCGTGAATGGGTTCAATGAAAAAACATATGCAGCAATTATCGCAACACTTTTGGGAACCTTTAGTTCATTATTCATTACATATGTAGCTTTATGGGTAACTGGCGAACATGGACTTCGATATGAGGAGCTGCAATTTATCACTCGACCATATAAAACAGTATTTATGGCCGGTTTGTTCATCGGTTCACTAGGTGCTGTCATGGATGTGGCAATAACTATGTCTTCTTCCATTTTTGGTTTGTATGAAAAAGATAACACGATTTCAGTAAAAGCACTGATCAAATCAGGAATGGAAATCGGAAAAGATATTATGGGAACAATGACGAATATTTTGTTTTTTGCCTATGTAAGTGGTTCAATCCCGACGCTGATTCTATATTTCAAAAATGCTTCACCATTTGGCTATACTCTTTCGTTGAACCTTTCACTGGAATTGGCTCGTGCATTAGCTGGAGGGATAGGCATTGTATTAACCATTCCCATCGGACTCTACACGACAATCTTTTTTGTGAATAGAAAGAGGGCAAGACTATGAATGTATTAGTGCTCCTGGCAGGAATATTATTTCTATTAATGACATGGATTGGCGGAAAAAAGGGCGTAAGATCATTTATTGCCTTATTTTTAAATTTTGGTGTCATCATCGTAACACTCTTTTTCATGAACGTGCCGGATATTAATTCCGTCATTTTAACGTTAATAGCATGTGTTGCGATTAGTTGTATTAATCTCTTTTTTATTAATGAAGTGAACCCCAAAACCAAGACTGCTTTTCTTGCAACGATTATTACCACGGTGATTTTGGTTTTGTTTATAACACTCTTTACGTATCAGGCAATGATACAAGGATTTGGGGAAGAGGAAACAGAAGAAATGGGGATGTTTTCCTTCTATATCGGCATTGATTTCGTGAAAATTGCTATTTCGGTGATCATTATGAGTACAATTGGGGCCATTACTGATGCAGCGATGGCGATTTCTTCACCAATGCGAGAAATGCACTATCATCATCCCACTATCAGCCGGAAGGAATTATTCCACTTTGGCTTAAGTATCGGGCGAGATATATTAGGAACAAGTACAAATACATTGTTTTTTGCTTTCTTTGGAGGCTATTTGGCACTATTAATTTGGTTCAAAGATTTATCCTATTATGTAGGCACCATCGTAAACTCCAAAATTTTCAGCTCCGAAATGATCACGATCTGTTGTGCCGCAATAGGCGTAACAGCAGTTATTCCAGTCACTGCCTGGATTACATCCTATTTTTTAGTTAAAAAGAAAGAAGAAACCGATGAAAATTGAAATACACTGCTCTGTAAAAGGAGCGGTGTTTTTTTGTATTTATATTATTTGTCAGTTAAATGTAATATGAAAACACATGCATAAATAGAGCTAATAAAGGAACCATCAATGATTTTAAGGCTCCAGCAGCAGGATATTTGTGTATGGTCCGACACAACTTAGTGGTCATTTTGCCGTGCGTTTGGAAAAATGAGGATTAACCGGCGCTATTTCGGGAAAAAATAATATGAACGAAAAATAATAGATGCTTTACCTTTCAGGATGGAAAGATCTATCGAGGAGGTTCATATGTTATGGGAAAAACAGAACGTACAGTTGCTGAATTGATGTTAGATCAATTATCTTTGTTCGGCGTAAAACGGATATATGGAGTAGTGGGTGATGCCACCATTGGGTTAATCGATGCATTGGCTAAGCAGGATAAAATCAAGTATATTGCGGTCAAGCATGAGTCGACAGCTGCTTTTATGGCGTCTGCAGAAGCAAAATTGACAGGTGGACTTGGAGTGTGTACTGCGACGATGGGCCCAGGTGCAACAAATTTACTGAACGGGCTAGGTGACGCATATGCAGACAGAGCGCCTGTACTCGCGATTACTGGACAAGCACCAACTAATAAAATCGGCACGGAATATCAGCAGTATATTGACCAGCAGGAGCTTATGAAGCCTTTTGCTACCTATTCTGCAAATCTTGCAAGCCCGGATGCGACAGTTGATGTTCTGCAAAAAGCAGCAAGAACATCCCTCGGTCAGCGGGCTGTAACGCATTTGTCCGTTCCAAAGGACATTTTCATGATGAAGTCGACAGCACAACCACGGCCTTTGCCGGATGTAATAGAAGACCCTTCCATCTTTACGAAAGAAAGTTTGGAACAGGCAACGAAAATTATGAAAACAGCCAAGCGGCCAATGATTCTTGCTGGCTCCGGAGCTGCTCAAGTTTCAGGGGAGTTGGAAAAGCTTGCTGACTTGTGGGGAGCCGGCATCCTTGTAAGCTTGGGTGGGAAAGGATTGTTCGACGAATCTTCGCCATATGTGTTGCAAGGGATTGGAGAAGGAGGCAATCCATATGCCTCTGAATTATTTAAGAAGGCAGATGTGGTACTTCTTGCCGGCACGACTTGGTGGCCAGAAGGGTATGTACCAACCGATGCACGGATTATCCAGATTGACCGTCAATTCGATAAATTTGTAAAAGATATTCCAACTGAACTGGGAATCACCGGAAAAACCGAAGAAGTCCTTCCATTCTTGACAGATAGCCTGCAAGGATTCTCCCGCTCAGAAGATTGGGTGGTGAGATGCCGGGAAGTAAAAGAAAAATGGGCTTCGCAAAATGAGAAGGAAGGCAGTACGGAAGGCTTCCCTGCTCATCCAGCGCGGATTATCCGCGCACTGGATCGAACAGTTGCCCCGGACGCTATTCTGGCACTGGATACAGGGGACAATACGGTTTGGACGAATCGCATCTTCCGACAAAAAGAGCAATCTGTTTTATTCTCTGGCTACTGGCGCACAATGGGCTTTGGTCTTCCTGCAGCGATGGCCGCCAAGCTTGCAAAACCTGAAAAACAAGTAGTCGCGATAGTGGGAGACGGCGGACTTCAAATGGTCCTTGCTGATTTATTGACAGCTACCCGTTATGAACTTGATATTACCGTTGTTGTCTTAAACAATGAGTCCCTGCAAATGGAGAGAGACAAAATCCAAGCTGAAAACAAGAAAGAGGTTGGGGTCGATTTAACCAACCCTGATTTTATAAAATTGGCTCAAAGCTGCGGATGGAAAGGACTACGCGCCTCATCAGATACCGAGCTCGAATCGGTTCTGGAACAAGCGCTCAATACGAAAGCTCCTACACTGGTAGACATCAGAACAGCCCAGGTGTTCTTCCCGGAGACAGAATAAAAGGAGGTGGTGATCGACTAATCGGTCGCCACCTCTTTTAGTTATGTACTAGCGAAAGTAGGCGGAGATTTTCCGGTTATATGCAGATTGTTGGGCTATTATGGGGTAAATAAGGGTATATTTTCCGACTATGCAAAGAAAAATCCTTCATTTTCACGTTTTTCGAGTCGATAGGCGGAATTTCTCCTTCTAATATAGCTATTTTTTATTGTATTTTCTATTTAAGCGGAAACTTTACGTTTATTTATTAGATTGAGGGCTAACTTGAACGCCCAACCGAAAAGAGCGGCCCCAATTGACTCAGATAAGGAAATAAGTTGATAAGGCAAAACGGAGTGAACATTCCAAACCAAATTTAGCGGATGATCGGAGCTTTCCACTTATTAACCATAAGAGGAAGGAGAAAATTCAATTTTAATCAACTAACTATTTGTTTAGGTGTTTACTTTACTTAACTCACTGAGCTGAATTATGAAGAATTCCTTACTACACGATCTGGAGCAATTCGAGAAATATATTAAACTAATGAGGCAAATTATAAAAATAGTATGGAAGCTACTTGAAATATACCAAATTTTGTATTAGAGTTACAATTGTAACCGGAATAATGAATAATCAAATAAAATTAAATATTCAATTACTAGGGGATCCCTTGATAAGGGCTGAGAATAAAGTAGTTACTTTTTAAACCCTCAAAACCTGAACAGGTTAGAACCTGCGTAGGAAAGTATCAAATGTTTGTACTTGTTTGCATATGGACAAATTTCAAACAAAACCACTTTTCTATTTGGGAGAGTGGTTTTTTTATTGCCAAAAATGCTGAATAAAATTGATACGATGTTTTTTAAAACGCAGTTATTCCAATGGTTTTTAATTGGATTTAAGGAGAGATAATC
>DAMDNS010000273.1:0-4499 GCA_032083605.1 Ureibacillus sp. | reverse complement strand
TGGAATTGTATTTGGCGCAGGTGGCTCATATACACGTTTATAGACCTCGTCACCGCGATAGAACGTCTTTTTAACTGGCCAAACAATACCTATGTCGGCTAATTCAAAGCCTAAGCCAGGGGAAATGCTTTCTAATAGTTTTAAAGTCTCTTTATGAAGATAAATAGCCCTACTTCCTGCACGTTCACGTTGTTCAGGATCTGCTTCAATAATAGTTGCCTGAATTCCTTGTTTATGGAGGGCAAGGGCAGCGGTCATACCAACTGGTCCTGCACCAATAACCAATACATCACGTTTGTTTATCATAGTTTTTGCTCCTTTAGTTGTAGTTTCCTTTTTAATTCTTCAGGGATGGCTACTCCCTTTGCACGTCCTTCTACTGTGGATGCCCATACCCTCACTTCATAGCCTTCCGCCACAAGCTCGCCCTCAAAATAAAAATGATGTGCTATTTTAAATGCTTTCTCTTTTAATAGGACAACTTCCGATTGCACAGTCAGTTCAACATTGTATAGAACGGGTTGCTTGAAATTACAATGGGTTTCTACTAAAGGCACTATTATATTCTCTTTAAATAAAACATCCGTCGGGTGACCAATTGTTGTGAAGAACTCATGTGTAGCTTCATCCATCCATTTGTAAAAGTTAGGATAATACACTATTCCTGCAGCATCCGTATCTCCCCAATATACTTTCACTTTATGTTCCATATAACATCAGTCTCCTTTATGAATTGACGGTAATTGTACGTTTGTCGATGATGCGACGAGCCTTCATCGTAAAGCGTTCTAAAGAATTGTCTTCTACCTTTTCCACGTCTATTCGTAAACCGACACGTTTACGCAATAATTGTGCCAAAATAGGGACGACCTCTTCCGGTCCTTCAATTTGTATTTTGACTTGGTTCATTTCTTGTTCTGTATAATAAACAATTCGGAATTCGGTAATAGCATCGATTTCACGAATAATTGCTTCAAGTGATGATGGGTAAATGTTTACTCCACGAATGACCACCATATCGTCTGTCCGGCCGATTATTCCATCTGGTAAAAATAAGAACGGGTTTCCGCAATTGCAGGGTTCAGACATGTAAACAACCGCATCCCCTGTACGATAGCGAATCATCGGATAACCAAATCTCCCTAGGTTTGTTAATACAAGTTCACCTTTTTCTCCCGGTTCGGCTTGTTCCAAGGTATCTGGATTTATAATTTCAACAATAAATTGCGCTTCATTTACATGTAATCCTTTTTGTTCCTGACAAGAATAACCATATGCTCCCATTTCAGTCATTCCAACATGGTCGAATAACTTGGCCCCCCATAGGTTTTCAATTTGGGATCGTGTAGAAGGAACAGATCCGCCTGGTTCGCCCGCTGTGATAATTTTGGTAATTGTAGAATCCTTTATATTAATCTCTAGCTTTTCGGCAACTTCTGCTAGATGAAGTGCATAGCTTGGTGTACAAAATAGAACAGTTGCATTGTTCGATAGCATACTATTTAAGCGTTCTTCAGAAGACATGCTTCCTCCTGGAATCGTCATGCTGCCAATCTTTTGAACTGCTTCGTGTGCGGCCCAAAAACCAATGAAGGGTCCAAATGAAAATGCCAAATAGGCACGATCTTTTTTTGTTACACCAGCAGATTTTAATACTTCCACCCAGCAATCTGACCACCAATCCCAGCTTGTTGTGGTATCGAGTACCTTTAAGGGATTGCCTGTTGTTCCTGATGTTTGGTGGTAGCGGATATAGCTATCCTCAGGGTATGAGTGATTTCGACCGTATGGAGGATACATTTTTTGATCCTCTGTTAATTCTTTTTTTGTTGTAAATGGGAGACGTCTTAAATCCTCCATTGAAGTGATAGGGAATTGAATGCCTTTAAACTTTTCCTTATAAAATTCATTAAAGCCTTTAACGAAAACTAATAGTTCATTTAACTTTTGCATTTGATAAGTTTTAAGATCGACTTCTGTCTCGTAGACCTGATGATTCATTAAACATACCCCACTTCTTTGAATAATTAACTAACGTTTTTGAAAATTCAAAAAATAATATAGATGAATAATAATTCATATTTGATGCTATGAAAATGCTTTCATTCCGCTATGTGGAACAAAAAACGTTTTTTTGTCAGAATTGTGAAGAAAAATTTTTAAAAAAGGGGAAAGGAATTTTTAAATTCTAAAAAGAATTGATAATAGATTGGATGGATTTAAAAGGTGGGGATAAAAGATGTCACGTACAACAAACAGCTCTTTAACAAATGCTCTGCACATATTAAAATGCTTTACAATTGACCAGCCAGAATTAACATTATCAGAAGTTGCAGAGCTTACCAATGTTTCTAAAAGCACCGCTTGCCGTCTGATCCAGACATTAGAAAGTGAAGGCTTTATACATCAAAATCTGCATTTTAATACGTATAGTCTAGGAGCTTCGGTCCTTTCATTATCGAACACTGTTGTCGACCAAATTGCGATTTTAAAAGAAACAACTTATTTTTTAAAACAGTTAACGGTTCAAACAGGCGAATCCTCTCATATTGCCATTTTAGATAATGAGGATGTCCTATATTTAAAGAAGGAGGATAGCCAGCATCACGTTCAATTATTATCCCATATCGGCCGCCGTAATCCTGCACACTGTACAGCTTCGGGTCAAGCAATATTAGCCTTCTTGAAACCTGCAACAATTGAAAAAATTTTTGAGGGTGGCTTAGAGGAAGTGACGAAATATTCCATTACAAATTTGCCTCAGCTACAACAATTATTAGCGACCATTCGACAGAAAGGATATGCCATAAGCATGGGGGAGTTTATAGAAAATATTGTTTCTGTTGGGGCTCCTATTTTTAATAAACAAAATAAAGTGGTCGCTTCAATTAGTATCGCCGGGCCGAAAAATAGGGTACTGCCAAACTTACAGAAAATAGTGGACCATGTTGTCTTCACAAGCAATAACCTTACCAAGTATGTCCAAGATCACGTAAAGGGTGTTAATATTGAAGCATTTATTAGATGAAAAATATTTTGTTGCCTCTGTAAAAAATGCAATGAGGATTTTAAAGCTTTTTACCCCTAAGCAAAATGAATACGGTATTACGGAGATAGCGAATAATCTTCAATTATCTAAAAGCACTGTGCATCGGTATGTGAAGGAACTCGTAAAAGAGGGATTTCTCATTCAAAATAAGACAAATGGAAATTATAGTCTTGGCTTTTCAGTTTTAGCATTGGGCGGTATTGTCCAATCGCAAAAAGAAGTTTACATAGACGCAAAACCATTATTGATAAAACTAGCGAACCGATTCCATTTACCCGCACATATTTGTGTAATGGAACACAATCAAGTAGTCTATTTACTTCGTGAAATGGGCGATTATTCGGTGAAATTGATTACTAAGAGCGGTAGATATAACGACCTGCATTGTACAGCGGAAGGTCTAGCTATTCTAGCTTTTAAAAATGAAAAAATTATTGAGAACATCCTGACACAACCATTGAAAAAGCATACAAATGATACCATTACGGATCCGGCAATATTGAGACAAAAAATTTTAGAAATTCATTACGATCAATTTGTCATAACAAAGGACACATATGCTTTGGGTTTTATCAGTTTTGCGGTACCCATTAAAGATTATACGGGGGATGTCGTTTCCTCACTTGCTATTATCGGTGAATCAAAAAAAGTGGATGAAAATCAATATGATGAAATAATAAAAGTATTAAAAATGACTGCAAAAGAGATTTCAGAGCTATTGGGTTATTACGAGCAATAGAAGGTGGAAACGTCTTAGGGTTACGAAAGTAAAGGAAGTCGAAGCAAATATACTTGAAATGAGCAAAACGAATTATAGAAGTATCTCGATTTTCCTTAGAAAAGAGATACTTCTGCAAGTAATTAGTATCTTAAATATACTAATTACTCAACCCACTTCACCACATCATCAAATGGCCTTCTCGTTTTTGGGCGAGGTTCTTTAGCTCTATAACCAAAGGCAACCATAACTGAAATACTGAAATGTCCATCTTCTAATAATCCTTCAGTATCAAGCAGCTGATTCATTTTATCAATATTAAAGCCTTCAATTGGGCACGAGTCGATGCCAATTTGAGCCGCGGCAGTCATCATATTGCCAAGAGCAACATAGGTTTGCTTACATGCCCAGTCATATAGCGGGCGATCGCCATCAAGAAGATTGAAATCCTCTCTTTGAAACTCCTCCACTCTTCCTAAAAAGCCTTCTAAATGCTCTTCCGGAAAATGAGATACGTTCAGCAAATGGTCTTTTAAATACTCCGAATTGTATATTGTATCCATCTTTGTTCTAGCAAGAATAATAACAAAATGACTTGCTTCGGGAAGTTTACTGAATGCCCCCCAGGATGAGCTTTTGATTTTCTCGCGAAGTTCAGGATTTTGGACTACGACAAATCGCCATGGTTCAAAGCCAAAGGAACTTGGAGACAACCGGCCAGTTTCTAAGATA
>DAMDNS010000272.1:0-4502 GCA_032083605.1 Ureibacillus sp. | reverse complement strand
GTAGTTACTGGCTATGGGAATGAGGCGGGCCAGGCATTAGTTTCTCATAAAGGCATAGACCATATTACATTTACTGGATCCACTAAAACGGGTTCACATATTATGAAAAGTGCTGCTGACAATATCGTATCAGTAACACTTGAATTAGGCGGGAAATCACCGCAAATTGTTTTTAGTGATGCTGATCTGGACGAAGCGGCACAAATAATTGTAAAATCCATCACTCAAAATGCAGGTCAAACATGTGTGGCAGGCTCACGCTTATTGATACAAAAGGATATTCAAAATGAGTTTATTCAACTTATTGTTGACCAAATGGATACTTTAACTTTCTGTACGGATTTCAATGAAAGCTATGATATTTCTCCTGTTATCTCTGAAAGACAAATTACGAGAATTGAAGAATTTATGGAGATTGCTATCCAAGAAGGTGGTTCAATTTTAAGAGGAGGCAAAAGAAAAGAAAAAGGAAAGCTGTTATTCGAACCAACTCTTATCAACGAATTGCCTTCAAACAGTCGTTTAATATGTGAAGAAATCTTCGGTCCCGTTTTAGTAATACAACCTTTCGAAACAATAGAAGAGGCGCTGGAGTTAGCAAATGGGACGGAATACGGTCTAGCTGCCGGCATCTATACTAATGATGTCAATAAAGCACATTGGCTGGCAAATCGAATCCGTTCAGGATATGTCTTCATTAATAACTACGGTCCCCCGGAAGGTGGCGCTGAAATGCCATTTGGCGGAATGGGGAAAAGCGGATTTGGACGAGAAAAAGGGCTTGAAGCATTAAAGTTTTATACTCAATTGAAAAATGTAGCACTTAAAATTAAAAAATAATAAAATCAATGGTAATTTCTTTTGGAGCAGCCAAAATATTAGTAGTACATACCCATAATCAGGTTGTACTGCTTTTTTTATTGCCGTAATTTCACCCATCATATTCCAGAAAATTCGACTTCTATTGTGATTTTGTTTATTTTTTTACCGGAAATGATTGAAGCAGTGTTCGAAAAGCTAAAATATGTTATTATAAAAACTAATGTTACCAATGAAGGAGATTTATACATGAAACGACATGATGCGCGCGAAAAAGCAGTGCAAGTACTGTTTCAGTTAGACAACACAGATCTAACATTACAGGAAGCAATTGGACACGTACTAAATGAAGAGGAATCAGATGCTTTTTTTGAAAAGCTGGTACATGGTGTTACTGAAAATTTAGAAGAGATTGATGAACAACTAACGAAAAACTTAGAGAACTGGTCATTAGGCCGTTTACCTAAAATAGAAAGAACAGTATTACGAATCGCTTTATATGAATTGCAATACATGCAAGATACTCCTAACCGTGTCGTGTTAAATGAAGCAATAGAGCTTTGCAAAACTTTCGGTGATGAAAAATCAAGCAAGTTTATAAATGGTGTACTATCTAAATTCACACAACAATAGTCGTTTGAAAGGATGTAACAGAAGATGTCGAGTGCAATTATTAATGGTAAAGAAATTGGGCAAGAAATCCGGAAATCTGTAGCTGAACAAGTAACAAAGTTAATAGACCAAGGTGTGACACCTGGTTTAGCGGTAATTTTAGTTGGCGACAATCCAGCATCGCAAACTTACGTGCGAAATAAGCAAAAATCATGTGAAGCAATTGGCATCTATTCAGAACTTGTTAAATTGCCGGAAGATGTATCAGAAGAAGAATTACTTGAACAAATTCGTTCACTAAATAATAGCGAGCGTATTCACGGAATTTTAGTTCAACTCCCATTACCCAAACACATCAATGAAGATAAGGTCATTGCGACGATTTCACCTGAAAAAGACGTAGATGGGTTCTCGCCGGTTAGTGTAGGGAAAATGATGCTAGGTCAACCAACATACTTACCTTGTACTCCTTATGGGGTCATGAAATTACTGGAATACTCTGGAGTGGACGTTGCAGGCAAACATGCCGTAATCGTCGGTAGAAGCCATATTGTGGGCAAACCAATGGGGCAGCTATTACTTCAAAAAGATGCTACTGTTACATACACACATTCAAAAACACCTGACCTGCCATCCATCACGAAACAAGCAGATATTTTGGTAGCTGCTGTAGGGCGTCCCAACTTCATTACTAAAGAACATGTAAAACCAGGTGCTGTTGTGATTGATGTTGGTATCAATCGTAACGAGGACAACAAATTAGTAGGGGATGTTCACTTTGCAGAAGTAGAGCAAGTTGCATCACATATTACTCCTGTTCCTGGTGGAGTTGGTCCTATGACAATTACAATGCTCCTTTATAACACGGTTCAAGCAGCCGAAGAATCACTGTTACAGGACAAACAGGTAAAAAACATGTAAAATATAAGAACAGAAGCTGTTTTTCTGCGCGGATACATTCTTTACATTGTCACTCCGCATAAGAAAATACATTAATTTGACCATATGCGATTGGGCAAATTGTGATTTTCTATAAGAGAAACAGCTTTTAATTTGAATAAACATCGAATTTCGCTTTGTAGGTGAAATTCGTATTTTGCTTATAGATGAATTTCTAATCTTTCGATAGAGGAGCCGTACATATGACAACGTCTTCTTATTTAACCGTTAAAGCGCTAACAAAATATATAAAAAGAAAATTTGATGCCGATCCACATTTACGCGAAGTGTATGTAAAAGGTGAGCTTTCTAATGTCAAAATACATAGTTCTGGCCACATTTACTTTACATTAAAGGATGATGGCGGAAGAATTAATGCGGCAATGTTTCGGACGCAAGCAAGCAAGCTGAAGTTTAGGCCCGAAGAAGGAATGCAGGTTTTTATCCGTGGAGAAGTCACTGTCTATGAATCATCAGGAAACTATCAACTCTATGCAGTATCAATGGAGCCAGATGGTGTAGGCGGTTTGTTTGTTGCATTCAATCAATTAAAAGAAAAGCTCCAAAATGAAGGATTATTTAACCCGAATTTCAAACAGCCGATTCCGAAATTTCCAAGAACAGTAGGTGTTCTTACTGCCACTACTGGTGCTGCAATCCGCGATATTTGCACAACAATCTCAAGGCGCTATCCTTTGGCGGAAATACTAATTTATCCCACTACCGTTCAAGGTGAATATGCTGCACCCAACATAGTTGACAATATACAGCTAGCGAACAATCACAAGCTATGCGACGTCTTAATAGTAGGGCGTGGTGGCGGATCCATCGAGGATTTATGGGCATTTAACGAAGAGACAGTAGCCAGGGCGATTTTTGAAAGCCGCATTCCAATTATTAGTGCTGTTGGCCATGAAACGGATACAACCATTGCTGATTTTGCGGCAGATCTTCGTGCGCCGACACCTACAGCAGCTGCTGAATTAGCGGTACCAAATCAACATGAACTCATTCAACATTTGTTGAGAAGCAGATCTCAATTGCATCAAATGACGTCTCAGCGATTGCAGTATGAGAGACAACGTTTAAATAAGTTGCAAAATGCTTATCCATTAGCAACTCCCGAACGTCTTTATCGTCCTTTTACTGAAAAGATAATTCAATTGGATATGCAATTGGGCAGAGCATCCCAAATGTACTTAATGAAAAAATCAAACGAATTGCAAAAGCATGTTACGGCTATTAAGCTGCATTCACCGCTTTATGCGATTCAATCTAACCATAAGCAAATTGAACAAATGAAAAGAATGCTTACCCGTTCAATCTCATCACTTATAGATAAAAAGAAAGATCTTTATATATCTAATATACGCACATTGGAAGCGTTAAATCCGCTTGCAATTATGACAAGAGGCTATAGTGTTGCCTATAAAGATAATCAGGTCGTGAACTCAATCAGCAAAATTTCAAAAGATGATGAAGTGATGATTCATTTCCATGACGGGAAAGCAAACGCAAGGATTTTAAATACGCTCGAGCAAGAAGGAGGCGAATAGCACATGGAAAAGCAACAACCATTTGCAGACGCAATGTCAGAACTAGAAGAAATTGTGCGCAAACTTGAACTAGGCGATGTTCCTTTAGAAGAAGCGATTGACTTATATAAAAAGGGAATGGAATTATCTCATTATTGCCATCAAAAGCTGTCCAATGCAGAAAATCAACTAATTTCAATTGTAAATGATCAAGGTGAGAAACAGCCATTTCAGCCTGCAAACGGAGAGGACTAATTATGACAAATGATTTAAAGCGATTTATAGCTGATAATCTACCCAAAATTGAAGCGGAGCTATATGCTTTGGTTGAACAAATCAAAGCACCAGACTCCTTAAAGGAATCCATGCTCTACTCTTTAAAAGCGGGTGGAAAAAGAATTCGTCCACTTTTTGTAGTAGCAGTGTGCGAATTGTTTCATAATAAGCAACAAGAAGCTCTAACAGTTGGAGCGGCAGTTGAAATGATTCATACATATTCTCTTATTCATGATGATCTGCCAAGCATGGATAATGACGATATGAGACGCGGTAAACCAACAAACCATGTGGTATTCGGAGAGGCATTAGCAACACTGG
>DAMDNS010000271.1:0-4536 GCA_032083605.1 Ureibacillus sp. | reverse complement strand
ACTATCGACTAATGTGAGTTGTGCAACATCTTCTCTAAGAGGAAATGTGTAATTTCCCCAGCCTGGACCAATTTCTAAGCATGTTGCATTTTCAGGAATATGTTTACGTATTTTGTCATAAATCGATTTAGCATGTGCATCTGTCTGCCGATATGTTTTCTTTTGCATCGATTGAGACCAAAATGCTTCTTCAAGCTCATCGTTTGACATCCGCTCAGGCATCTTTCCATGCCAATCTTGCATGCCTTGTTTCCATAACTTCTCAAAATCAATCTCTAAAGGTGACCCTTTCATCGCTGAATCTCCTCTCGTATTTTACGAAATAACTCCCATAGTGACGGATACCGTGGTGACTTTTCATTACACTTCCGTCGCTACACTGATGAATTTATCAATTTGTAAATCTTGTCCATATCCAAATGTTGACGAATATGCTTATCCAGCATTTCATATGCCAGTTCCCGACGTGCAGTATCGGATAGGACATCGTCGGGAAGCAATTCCAAATTTTTTTCTGCACGCAAAAGATTGAAATAATAGCGAGTAAAATGACGATTTTGAAAAATACCGTGTACATATGTGCCTAAAAGCTGTTCCGTAATTACCCCATCTTGCCTTCCATCTTCAAAAGTAATAAAAGGTGTAATTTCTTTTGTAGGCGTACTCCGGCCTAAATGAATTTCATATCCCTCCACATCATGACCAGTCACGGTTCTGCCTTGTACTCGCACAGTTTGTTTTTCTCTGACAAAATAAGTCTCAATGGGTAATAAACCGAGTGAAAAGTATGTTCCGCCACTTCCTTCGATTGCCGATTCATCAGAAATGGTAACGCCCAGCATTTGATAACCTCCGCAAATACCAACAACTTTTACTCCCTTTTTCACATGTTGCAATATCTCTTGAGCTAAGCCGCTTTCCTGGAGCCATGGGTAATCCTCGACCGTATTTTTTGTACCAGGCAGGATAATTACGTCTGGCTTCTTTAAATCTTTTAAAGTGGAAACAAATCTTGGTCCAACGCCAGGCTCTTCGAATAATGGATCCATATCAGTGAAATTTGATATGTGTGGAAGTCTAATAATCGCAACATCAATTGCAAACTCCTGCTGCTGGGGCTTCTTTAAACGCAAGCTCGATAAAGCCATCGAATCTTCCGCTTCAATTTGCACATCAATATATGGTATGACCCCCAATACCGGTTTCCCTGTGTAGTTTTCAAGCCATTCAACACCACTATCAAGCAATTCTTTCATTCCCCGGAATTTGTTAATAATGATACCTTTTACACGGGCCCTTTCCTCTTCATCCAAAAGTGTTAATGTACCAACTATGGATGCAAATACTCCACCTCGTTCTATGTCTGCCACTAAGATAACATCCGCATCTGTTTCGTGAGCCATGCGCATATTGGCAATGTCTCGTGCTTTCAAATTTATTTCAGCAGGGCTGCCTGCACCTTCAAGGACCAAGATTTCATAATGATTACTTAAGCGCTCGAGTGATTTACGAACCTCCGGCATAACAGCTTCCACAACTGTTTCACGGTACGTGACAGCATCTATATTGGCAAAATGCTTACCATGTAAAATCACTTCCGATACCATATCCCCTTTAGGCTTAAGTAAAATCGGATTCATGTCTGTAGTAGCATCTATTTTTGCCGCTTCCGCTTGTACACCTTGGGCTCGCCCAATTTCACCACCACTTTTAGTGATATAGGAATTTAATGCCATGTTCTGGGATTTGAAAGGCGCAACACGATAACCATCATTTGCAAAAATGCGGCAAAGAGCCGTACAAAGAACACTTTTCCCAACATCTGAGGATGTACCTTGAATCATAATTGCCTTCATTAAAATTCAAGACCTTTCATCGCTTTGACATCTTGCTCTTCATAGTAATGTTTTGTATCATCGATAGTAGAAACTAAATCTGCCAGTACAATAATTGATGGGTGAGCTGAACGACCTGTCACAACTAAATGCATCGTTTTTGGACGATTTTGAATCGCTTCAATTACCTCGGCAAGCGGTAATACATCATCTATCGGAAACCGTGTAATGGCTAGAGCATTGTTTAGTTCATCCAGTACTAATAAATCAATCGATTCGTCCGCTAACGCCTCTTTGACTCTTATCCATGCTATTCTTAATGCTTCTCGGTGCTCCTCGGGGGTTTTGGTCCATGTAAAGCCAACACCTAGTTGAATTGTTTCGACCCCCAATTTACGTAAAGCAATTTGTTCACCGTATGTACGATCAGGTGATTTGATAAATTGAAAGTATTTCACCGTCATGCCACGTCCTATAGCACGCAATGTCAACCCAAGCGAAGCAGTTGTTTTCCCTTTTCCATTTCCTGTGTAAACTAGGAGCATTCCTTGCCTTGCCATCCCAATCCTCTCCCTTATAGCCACGTGGTTTTTTCAGTGTATGGTGTACGCTTTTTCGGCGTTGTAACTTCTTCTGCCGGGTAACCAATACATAACGTACCAACTAGTTGTTCATGATCACTTGCTCCGATATATGTATGCAGTTCTGTATCATGTACTAAGCCAACACCTCGTGTTCGCCAGACCATCCCTAATCCTAATCTTTCAGCCATTAGCCATATTGACATAATTGCGCTACTTACTGCGAATACATTATCTTTTGTGGCATTTTCATCTCCCTCTACAATTGCAGAGGTTACAGCAATAATAAGTGGTGTTTTCGTAATGGCTTCCATTGAACTTGCAACCAAGTTTGGTTTTGTCGGAAAGCGATTTTGCAAGAAATTTAGTGCCACCTGCTCGTAACCTTTTAAACTATCACCCTGCATAACATAAAAGTGCCATGGCTCTCGCATGCGGTCATTTGGCGCATATGTTGCCGCTTCCAATAATTTTTCAATTTTTTCACGCTCGACCTCGCGTGCTTCAAATTGGCGAATTGCTCTACGTTTTTTTAATGCTTCTAACATGTTTTATACTCCTTTTCTGCAAACCAAGCGATATCCTCTCGTACGTTTACAACATCTCCCACTAAAATCATGGATGGGTTTTGAATCGCTTCCTGTTTTATTTGTTTTGTAATTGTGTTTAATGTACCTACAATTGTACGTTGCTTTTCTGTAGTTCCCCATTCAATCACTGCTACAGGTGTCTCACTCCCCTTTCCACAGTTCAGTAAACGCGATGTAATATTCTCGATATTGCCAACACTCATGTAGAAAGCTACAGTGTCAATTTGGCTAAGTGCTTCCCAATTTAAGAAATCTTGACCTTTTTCCGCTCTCCCGTGTCCCGTTACGATTGCAAAGCTTGCAGCATGATCGCGATGGGTTACAGGGATGCCTGCATAAGCCGGTGCGGCAATGCCAGCTGTAATGCCCGGTACAATTTCAAAGTCAATTTTTGCTTCATGCAAAACTGCAGCTTCTTCCGCCCCTCGTCCAAATACAAATGGATCCCCACCTTTTAAACGTAAAACAACCTGGCCTTCTTGTGCCTTCTCAACTAGCACTCTATGAATCTCTTCCTGAATTAAACCGTGTTTTCCAGGCTCTTTGCCGCAATAAACTAATTCTGCTGTATCCTTTGCATGTTGGAGCAAGAGAGGGTTCACTAATCTGTCGAACATTATGACATCCGCTTGTTGAATACATTCCAGTCCACGTATCGTCAATAATTTCGGATCTCCAGGACCAGCCCCGACAATATAAACTTTTCCACTCATAGTTAATCTCCTAATCGTTGTTGTAGCCACTGTTCACACTTATCCAAGCGGCCATTCTTTATCCATTCCAGTAATTGTGGCTCTAGTAGATCGATCAATAATTGTCTTTTTTCGTGGCCATCATAAGTTGCTAAAATTTGTTGTCGAGCTTGTCCCAAGAAAGCTACATACTGTTCATAATAGGCGCTATATTGCTCTGCTAATTCAGCTTTTACTTGACGAGTGAGACGCGGGCTTGCACCTGAGGTAGATACGGTCAGTATAAAATCTCCTCGGCGCACAACGGCTGGATTAATAAAATCCACACTGCCTTTTGCATCTGCACGGCTTAGTAATTGCCAATGCTGAGTTGCTTCTTCAACGGCGTCATTGACTTCCCGACTATTCGTAACTGCAAAGATGAGTGCAGCGTCATCTAAATCCTCTGGTTCAAATTCTTTCTTCTTCCATACAATGTCATGATTTTCTACATAACTTTTAAGCTCGTCTGTAATCGTTGGGCTAATCACCACAATATTTGCTTTTGCAGGTAACAATGCCTCTACTTTTTGACGTGCTACATGTCCACCACCAACGACAACAACCGTTTTATATTCGATATTTAATAGTACTGGGAAATAGTTCATGGTCATTCCTCCTCCAAACATGTGTCCAACCAATTTTGTACAAGTTTTGGGTTTGATGCAAAATGGAAATGTGTATATCCTGCTACTAAATTTCCGTGTAAGTAACCTTCATGTTGCGCTCTAAAACGTCCTTTGCTTAAGTAAGCAGGTGTTTGATGTACGCCTTCGTACGTTGAATAATGAAATTCATG
>DAMDNS010000270.1:0-4556 GCA_032083605.1 Ureibacillus sp. | reverse complement strand
AGAATTATTACAATAAAAGATGCTTTCGGAAAATGAAAAAGACCACGAAATAAATTTTCGGGTCTTTTCATACTTTTTACTTATAAGAATTCATGCAAAGTAAAATTAAGCCCACTCATAGTTTTTGCCCCAGCTGCCCTTGGCCAGTGCCTCAACTTCTTGTACTAAACTGTCTTCTACCATGTATGTGTCACCTTGTTCGTAAGGATTATAATGATAGGCATACATTCTAGATATAAATTCATGGAAAGGCAGAGAGGATTCCCCTTCTAATTCGCCAAAGCCCGAGACGCTTGCCTTAATGCCTTGCCCCCAATTTTGGGTACTATCATTATTTGGATTATAAAAATAAACTCGGCATTCTCCATTTTGGTCAATGTCAATTCTTTGGATTGATACAGCATGAAGACCAAGCAACTCCCCGTGGACATTAGTAAGGAAAATTCCCACTGGATTCGGATAAATCAGTTTAGCGCCTTCATTATATGCAGGATGATGTGTTGCATAAAATAGTTTCACAAAAGCTGAATAGCTTGTAACATTTAATGTTAGCTGATCAATTACATTGATAAAACCGCTTGGAATCCATTCGCCATAAAATTCGCGATTGACCCACTTATGGCCATCTTCGCCACGAAGAAGTGTTCGTTTAATCATCTCGTTATAGATTTTATCAAGATGAGGTACGAGCAGTATAGAGACAACATCCAAATCTTGCTGGATTCCACCTGCAACGCCTTCAGATAGAAGGCTTGAATGGATTGCCTCTCCTTCAAAAGTCATTTCAATATTATTTTCACGCGCGGCAGCGGTAATATAAGACAGTAATTGGGTAGGCTCAAACTGTGCCCAAAGAGAGATGGCTCTTGCAGATTGGCAAGTAGAATTTTGACCTTGGCCAATCCCGAGTGGTTGCCCAAGGACGCTTACTACGCCGGCAATAAGAATCCCATTCAAACTCATTCCGCTTTGTTCGGCTGTAAAAATTGAAAGTGCTTTTCGTACTTCAGCGTGAATAGGCAGCTCGAATAATTGTTGAATAGCAGAAGCTAGAGCATCAATTTTTAGCACGCCGCGGTTTAGAATTTTGGAAAGACCGTAAATAGCTTGTCGTGTTTCAGGATATATCGCAATTTGGATTAAATCGTGAATCAGTTTTTTATTTTCATTAAAGCTTGCATTGCCCGCGTCTCCTAAAGAAAGGGAAACAGGAAGAATGTCAGGATTTTTTCTGTTCAAGAAGCGAATTAACACCGCGTGGTAAGGTGCAACAAGACCCGTCTCATTCATAGATTGAGCAAATAGCCTTGCTTCTGCAATAAGCTCTTCTTCTGTTGCTTGCTCTAATTTTAAACGGTATTCCCTTTGGTCAGCTGCTTCCTTACTTAATGCTGTAGGAGCATGCACTGCCAGTGTATATTTTTCCAGAGCAACTAGTGTATTCTGATCCAGCTCGCTAGTTGTTAACTGCTGAGATAAATGAATCATTTCTAAAATTCTGCGAGTGATAATCGGACGTTGGACAGCTAAACGATCAATCTCTATAATCATTTGATTAGCTACATCTTTAAAGGATAATTCTTGGCCGAGATAGGTAAATAGATTTTGTGCTCGAACAAGGTGTTCCTCCAGAGGAGCTGCTTGATCTTGTGGTACTTGAGGAGAAAGTAAGTCAAGATTTAAAGCAACCACTTCATTTAAAAATGCACAAGCTTCTTCTTTTGAAATACAATCATGCAGGTAGGTTCCTTTAGCAATCGCAAGCATACGCATCTCGCTAAGTAATTCAAGAATGGAATAAATGCCTCTTAATCTTAAAGAATTCCCAACAAACGGAGGCTGTAATTTCGTTGGATCCTCCCAGTCGCCAGAAAGGAAAACGCCTGCTCCATCAAATTGATGGGCATATTTATCAAGAAATGCCATTCCGCCATCTGTACATGCTAGCTCATTTGCCAATTGAAAAACGTCTGTCTGATAAAGACTTTTTGCAAAGGGTTTTGCTTGATCTAGAATATTTAATGCATCAACAAATTTCTTCTCAAGAAGGTCGATCGCTTTACTCGTTTTTCTTGTTCTGGCGTTACCTGTTGCTCTTCGTCTCGTCTGCGTACTCGTCTTTTTTTCCGTCGTTGTCGTTACCGTTGCACTCATCCGTTTTGGTCACTCCTTATAAGTAGAAATTATGTTTTTCAAATTCTTCTAAAAGCTTTCTCATTTCTTCGGCATCTTCTCCGAAAAAGTTGATGGAACCATAATGATTGCCGAAACCTACACGTTCAGCTACTTTAGATGAAGCTGGGATAAACATATTGTGCTTTACAAAATAAGGATGTTCTTTTAATTCACTTGGAATATTAAGTCTTGAAATCGCTTTGACTTTTGGATAAACCATTAAGTTGCCAGAGTGTCCTTTTGCCGAAACAAATTCTTCTGGGAAAAAGGCATTTAACTCTTCTTCAGTTGTATCTGGGTCGCAGCATAAAATTTGCCCTTGATATGGACTAAAGCCATATGCTTTTTCAATGTGTTCAAAAATATGGCCGCCCGGGATCCGGTTTGCTACTTCACCGAAATAGATTTCTCCTTTAGGAGTAATGAAAAACTCTGGATGAATGATGCCGTTTTCTACTTCAAATGCATTCACGAGCTTTTCGATTTCTTCTCTAATTTGTGGTCTCCATTTTTCAAGGGCTGGGGATGCTGGAACAAAATTGGAGTGACCAAGCTTTACATATTCCGTTATATTTAAAAATTTTACTTGGCCATCATGGATAAAGGCCTCACATGAAAATTCCTGTCCTTCCAAGTGACTTTCCATCAAGAGCGGGAATTCCTCATCATCAATTTCTTCGATATCCTTCTCTTCCCTGATCATGCGGTGGCCAACTGTACCTGCTTTATCGAAAGGCTTTACATGAATTGGTTCAAGCTGATCTTCATCCAGTTTTACCAAAGCTTGATTGATTCTTTTAAAGAATCGATAGATATCCTCTTTGTCATAGGCTTCTTCAAATACACCTACTCTAAGGCCTGCTAAATGTGCACGGCGTTTCATTAATCCTTTGTCTCGCAATAATAGGGATCTATTGAATAGTTTCGGATTTTCAAAGAGTAAAGAGTTCATCATGCCTGCCCATTCTACAGTTTCTTCGTAAATTGGAACAGTAAGCTTTACATTAAATTCTTTTAGCTTTTCATATAATTCAAATGATTGTTCAATTGGTACATTGAACTGCCACGGAACAAATAAAATTTCATTTTTGTCAGCAAAGGCTTGAAATTCAGGCGGTCCGACAACAACATAGGGACGCCCCATTTTATCGATTGCTTCGATTGCTTGTAGACTCCATCCAAGTAGTGCAGTTGTTTGGTTGTGATTTGCATTCATTCTCCAAAAATCTCCCGTCTCTTGAAAATATTTTTTCTCGCTGGTCAGTTAGAAAACTTGGCTTATCGTCAAGTCTTTTGGCGATAAGCTATCGTTGCACTTATGCGGGTAAGAAAGTTTTAAACTTACTTTTCCGCCAAAAGAAATCTTTGCGCACTTTATTTTACTAAAAATAATTGCAAAAGAAATCATTTCGACAAAATATTCTAAATCTTTTAAAAACATTAACAATTTTTACATTTTATCCTATGTATTTGTCGACGAAGCTAATGATAAAATGTGAGTGGCTAAAATTTCAGGCTTCTATGGATAGAGAAAAAAATGACACTAAGGGAGAATTTTAATTTGCTAATTCAGAGAAGAGAAAGTCTAGTTGGGGAGTTATTCGGGGGTAAGGATTGGTACGAAAGATTGAAGGAATATTTTCCAGAGAGAGAAATGAAATCAAAACAGCACTTTGATACTCTTTTACAAGAGAAATATGAAAAGTATCAAGTAATGGAAGAGGAAGATTATGTAGTTGTTTATTTTGAGCAGCTAGATTATATATTTATAGACTATATCTTAGTGTCGGGGAACACCAGAGGGAAAGGTATTGGCGGGAAGGTTCTAAATCTCTTTAAAGAGAAAGGAAAAGCGATCATCCTGGAAGTGGAACCAATCTCGATGGAAGATTTAGACTCAGAAAAAAGAATACGTTTCTACGAAAAGCATGGCTTCTTCAAAATGGAGAATATAGGCTATGAGAGAATTCACCATGTTTCAAAGGAATTGAATAAGATGGATATCTATTGCTGGTCGAAAGCCATGCCTTCTGAAAACTGGGTATTAGATAAAATGAGTGAGATTTATAAGAACGTTCATGCCTACAAAACAGAAGAATTATATGGTGTACAGCCGCAGTCAGTAGAAGAAGTACTGTGGTTAAGAAGAACCCTGCAAGAAGTTAATTAAAAAATAGCAAAAGGAGAGAGCCTATTATTATGGCCCTCTCCTTTTAGTAGTTTTTAAAGTTTATTTAAACAAAGGTGTTTTCTTTAATACAAGGCAAACAGGAATTGCTACGATCATCCCGATTACATTTTGTGTGATGTTGCCTGGGATAGAGGCTGCAGGTTGAATCCAGTTGCCATAAATAAGAGCTTCATATACATAGTACACTGCT
>DAMDNS010000269.1:0-4560 GCA_032083605.1 Ureibacillus sp. | reverse complement strand
GTCGCAAAGCCCAAAATATTTGCCCATCGCGGAGCAGCCGATCGTTTTAACGAAAGTACGCTAACCTCTTATAAGATTGCCAGTGAAGAGAATGTGGATGCATTAGAAATCGATTTACGTATGACGAGAGATAATGTACTGATTGTCATGCATGACGAAACGATCGACCGTACAACCAATTGTACAGGCAGGGTAAGTGATCTAACCCTTTGGAATATTAAATCCTGTGTAACGCTTGGCCAATATCAAGGGGAGATTACCATGGAACAGGTCCCGACCCTGGAAGAAGTATTCCAGACCTTTGGCGATACACAAAAATATTATATTGAGACGCGGCTGGTTTACGGTGAAACAGCGATGGAAGAAGTGCTCGTTAAGCTGTTAACGGATTATCAATTATTGAATAAAGAAAAAGTAGCAATTGAGTCCTTCTCGGAAGAAAGTTTAAATAGAATGGCTGTTTTAGCACCTGATTTAAGTCTAACGCTCCTATTCAGAGAGGGAGAATTCGATCTGGAAAAAGCATTAGAAGTAGATTTCCCTGTTATTGGGCTGGAATCAACGGATGCCACAGCCGAAGCAGTAAACGCATTGCATAAACAAGGAAAAGAAGTTCACGTGTTTTTTAATGATTATGAAACGATGGAAGAGCAGCAAAAGAAAATGAAAGAGCTTAACATCGATGGATACTTTACCGATAACATTCCCTTTACCAAGAGATTGCTTAGTGAGTAGTTATAGTGGAGTACAGCCCAAATAAGTAGTAGAATTACACTATGGTATACTAACTAACATTAGAAACAAAAATAGGGGAGTGTTTCAAGTGATAAACGAACAACAGGTCCGCGAAGTATTGGGACAATTACAGGATCCTTTTTTACATAGAACGTTTGCTGAAACAAATGGCATTATAAACGTATCCATTAAAGAAGAAAAAAATCATGTCAGCGTCAAAGTAGCGATTGCAAAGACAAATACACCAGAGCAAATGCAGCTGCAAATGAAGATTGTAGAAGTATTAAAAGAAGCAGGGGCTAGTACTGTAGGGATTCGATTTGAAGAGCTGTCTCCTGAAAACCTAGAACAATTCCGTGGCAAAGCAACGGAATCTGAAGTTCATGATTTATTGTCTCCATTATCATCTGTACAATTCCTTGCAATTGCTTCAGGTAAGGGTGGCGTTGGGAAATCAACAGTTTCTGTTAACTTAGCTGTTGCCCTAGCGCGACTTGGTAAAAAAGTGGGGTTAATAGATGCGGATATTTATGGCTTTAGTGTGCCGGATATGATGGGGATTCAAGAAATGCCAGTGATAAAGGACGATCGTATTTATCCTGTTGAACGTAAAGGGGTAAAGGTTATTTCAATGGGCTTCTTCGTTGAAAATAATGCACCAATCGTTTGGCGTGGACCAATGCTAGGAAAAGTATTGGACCAATTCTTCCGCGATGTTGAATGGGGAGATCTGGATTACCTACTATTAGACTTGCCACCAGGTACAGGGGACGTTGCATTAGATATTCACCAAATGCTGCCTTCTTCTAAGGAAATCATTGTTACAACACCACACCCGACTGCTGCATTTGTTGCGGCTCGCGCGGGAGCAATGGCACTACAAACAAACCACGATATTCTTGGTGTAGTTGAAAATATGGCTTGGTATGAATCGAAGGCCGGTGACCGTGAATATGTATTCGGGCAAGGTGGGGGACCAAAGCTTGCGGATGAACTTCGCACAGAGTTATTAGGTCAAATTCCACTCGGACAACCTGATTGGACAAATGAGGATTTTGCTCCATCTGTCTATGAAGAAGAACATCCAACAGGAAAAATCTATATTGAAGCAGCACAAAAAATTATCGATAAGCTTTCTAAATAAGCTATTAAAAAACGGATTGCACCATTATTAGGTGCAATCCGTTTAATTTATTTAGGAACCGCCGCCGCCTGACTCTTCTTCTTCAGAGCCGCCACCGCCTTCTTCGCTACCAGAGCCACCGCCACCTTCTTCAGATTTCGAGCCTGATGAAGTTTCGCCACTTTCCTTAATAAGCTGTTGCCACTTCGTTTGTAATAGAGGACTTTCAATAGTCTGCATTACAACTTCCTCCATTTGTTTACGAAGAGGCGCACTTTTTAGAACAGTTTCGAGCTCTTTTTGCATTTCAGATTGTCCAAAGAAAGAAATCAGATCTTCCTGGTAGGTTGGATCTTTTATCAATTCCTTCATAATTTCAGTTTGCTGCTCTTTCATGCTTTTAGCTATATTTTCTTGGAATGTTGGATCTTCGAATTGCTTTTTCCAGAATTCCTTTGAATCCTCTGATACTAAAGTAGAACTAATTGCTGTTTGCACTTCTTCGTGCTCAAGTACAATTAGGTCGCGGAAGCTTGGATCTTGAAGCAATTGACGAATTGCTTTTTTCCCGTCTTCGGTCTGAATAGAGTCCATCATGATTTTTTTAACTTCCTCATAGGAAAGGGTTTGAGGATTTGCCTCAGAACAGCTCGCAAGTAAAAGAACGACGAACAATAGGGAAAGTACACGGTTAAACAATTTTCTCAGTCCTTTCTTAAAGGCTCTCTCTTTCAATTATTGTTCACAATCTGGAACATAATATGTATCCAAATGTGACTTCGATAGCTTTTTTAAGGTTCGATTGTTAAAATATAAAATGAAACTTTAATTTGTTGCGGGTTAAACGATAATACATGCATATTTTGGTTGTTTCCCCTTCACTTTCAAGGAATATAAATCAAAAATATATGGAGCCTATACGGCGTGTTTCGCATGGTGAAATATAAATTTGGCACATACGGGTTAAATTAATGCCTCATTTTTAAAACGGGGTAGCTAATTTTTCCGTAATGCGAAAAACAAATGATATTTAATAGATGGAGGACATTGTGTCGTGACAATACGAAATTGGGTAAAATTCTTCTTTGTATGTTTGCTGATTGGTGGAGCTGTAACAGGTATTGCAGGAATCTTTATACGTTGGAATTTCTTTCAACCGTATCTTGCAGCAGGAGAATTTGGTGAATTCTTTGCTGCATTTGGATGGATGATTTTATTAGGCTGTACAATGAGTGTAATTGCTCAAGCTGGATTCTTTGCATATTTAACTTTGCATCAAGTGGGCGTAGGTATCTTTAAAACATTGACATTATGGAACTGGGTACAAATGCTATTAGTAGTCATTCTCCTTGTTGATTTAGTATTATTTCGTTTTGCACCAAGTGCAGAAGGGGCGAAGGATTGGCTATTCTATATCGGCTTGTTAATAGTCCTAATTGCAGCGGCAATAGCAACAGCCATCAAAAAAGTTCAACTAACACAGAAAAAACACGTATTGGTTTCAGCGCTCTTTTTTATGATTGTAATAACTTCTCTTGAATGGATTATTGCTTTAATGGGTCGTCAAGGAAATATCGATACATACGTTGCTTTATTATTGTTCCCGTTAATCGCAGTTAATGCTTATCAATTACTGTTATTGCCGAAATATAATTCTAAATCTGATGCAGACCGCAAAAGATTGGAAGAACGTAGAAAAGAACGAAAGCTTGAAGCTAAGAAGAACCAAAACGTAAATGCATAACAAAAAGGCTCAAAACCATACTAAAATATGGTTTTGAGCTTTTTATTTAGGAAGCTGACTGGATTAAATCACTCTTATTGTGGAACTTTTTTTGTTTTAATAGTATATCCAAAGACATTCTCTTCTATTGAAACAAATTTTTCAGCTTCAATTAACTTCGAATACTCTTCAAAGTTCGGCTTATTATTTTCGTGTAATTTGAGTGAGTATATTGCACCATCTGTTTTTTGATAAGTATCTTTCGAGTAAAGCATAGAGGGGGATAGTAAATTAATCTCCTCATTGAAAACTGTTTGTTGCAGATCCTTGCCAAATTCATAATCGGAAGTCATAAACCAAAGAGGCTTGTTATCAAAATGTTTCTCATATGTTTGTAGGTCTTTGCTGAAATCCTCAATACTATAGGCGTTTTCTGCACCCTTACCCCCAAGTAAGCCAGTTGGAATGTTTTGTTTTCTTATTTGTTCCACTATTTTAGGAGACCGGGCAATCCAATCTGCATCTAACATTAATAATGGATAGGGCTGTTTTAGCGATTGTAACCATTCCTCAAGTCCGTCATGGGTAAAGGAAATTTCAACAATTAATGATTGTCCATAATTTCCTTTTGAAATGATGAGTGGTTCATCTGTCATACGGAATACAGAAATAATGGATTCTCTTTGAGGGTAAACAAATAATGTTATAATCACCATTAAAACGACTGTTACCAAAAGTTTGCGAACCATGAATCTTCCCCTTTTATTTGCTAATTTTAAAGTTGAAAATAGAGTCTCATAAAAAACTTATGAAATAGTGTTGACTTTCATGAATAAATTATTGTATTATATAAAAGTCGCCGATAGATGACGCGACAACGTAACGAAATGAACCTTGAAAACTGAACAACAAAACGTTAATGAATATAGTTTCTTCTATTAAGTTAGAGAAACAAAATTTTGGACATCAAAATTGATGC
>DAMDNS010000268.1:0-4569 GCA_032083605.1 Ureibacillus sp. | reverse complement strand
CATCGCTGCAGGATGTTGTGATGGCATAGGAAAAAGACTTTCCCTTGCGGAGAGTCTTTTTTATTGCACAAAAAAAGCAAGATGCATCAATCGAATCCACACCTCGCTTTTATTTCAGAATAAAGTTGGGAGCAACGCAATCGCTAAACGTGCCCGGCTCTACTCTTCACTTCTTAAACTATTATGTCCATTCCCATTCACAAGACATTTTTCAAAGATGGTATGTAGCGCCTTAATTTCGTCATTTGTGAGCATGCCAAACATAGAATTTACCATTGCAGAGACTTGTGAGCGGGATTCTTTCAAAATCTTTTCGCCCTCTGGTGTTATGGCAATTTGTGAAGCACGACGATCTGCATTACTTTGTGTTTTTTCGATAAAGCCGGCATTAATAAGCTTTGTTGTTAACACAGTAACACCGCCAGTCGTCACTTTTAAACGTTCAGCAATTGCAGAAGGGCGTTTTGGGCCTTCTTTGACTAATAAATCTAAGAGTAATATATGAGATTTAGAAAATCCTAAAATATTTTGTTGGTTCCACTCATTTGCCCATTTTCGCTCCAATGAAGATACCACTTCAAATAGAGAGGAAAGGTATTCATGTCGTTGGTTATCCATTATGTTCAGCTCCACTTACATAATTCATTTCGCAGGCCTTTTGCTTTTACGAAATTCGCTTTTTCTAGCAGAGTTGACTAACTAACCTTGTGTCGCGATTTGCTGCATAGCATTTAACTCGTAAGCACGTACTTTACGTGGAATGAAACGGCGAATATCCATCTCATTGTAGCCAACTTGAATACGTTTTTCGTCAAGTAAAATTGGGCTACGCAACATACGAGGGTATTGCTGAATTAGATTGTACAAATCTTGAATCGATAATTGATCAATATCAATATTCAAGTTTTTGAAATCATTTGAGTTGGTTGCGATGATTTCATCAGTTCCATCTTCAGTCATTCTTAAAATATTTTTAAATTCTGCTAATGTTAAAGGTTGTGATGTAATGCGTTTTTCAGTAAAAGTAATTTCGTTTTCTTTTAACCATTTGATAGCTTTTCGTGAAGAAGAACAGCTAGATTGTGTATAAATTGTAACTGTCATAAAATCTCCCCGCTTTCATGTATTTTAAGTTTCGAAAATTTACTGGTAAGATATTTTTGTTTATATTTATATCTTACTAGTAAGTTAATTGTAAGTCAATAGCGATTTCCGTTTTCTATAAGTGGGCTTGTTACATTTAATTAATAACCGTTTTTCTATAAATATATACGTCTTTGAGAAAGAAAAGTTTCAATTATTTGCATTTTTAAATTGCAAATGATAATTTAAGATATTTATTTTGAATTACGAAATACTTTGAAAAGTAGAATTTCGTATTTTGATAGATTATAGGGAGATTCGTAAGATGTGAGGAAAAGGCAGAGGGGGAGGTAATGATGAAAGGAGAATGTGGGAGAGGTAAAGTCATGTGGGAAAGGCAAGAGCCAGTGTCAATCCCGTTTTAAAAACAACTGATTATCATTGTATGAAAATGTATATTTATGCACCACGCCTAGAAGTACCGGTTCTCCCAAAACAAAAAAACGGATCAAGCCCCACAAATAGGCTCAATCCGCATATAAATCCTCTAATTCACTTCTTATAAATCCGTTTTCCCAGTTGTAAACCAATCTTGTACATTCCAGATTTTTGTCACTAGCCCATCGTAGAATTCAGGTTCGTGGGATACTAGGACGATTGTGCCCTTGAATTCTTGCATGGCGCGTTTTAGCTCGGCTTTTGCGTCCACATCCAAGTGGTTGGTAGGTTCGTCAAAGATTAACCAGTTTGTTTCGTCCATCATCAATTTACACAAACGGACTTTCGCTTGCTCGCCCCCTGATAAGGAATTCAATGGACGGGTGATGTGATCTGTTTTCAGACCAGCACGTGCTAAAGCTGCACGAACTTGGGCTTGTTCCATAGACGGGAAGGCATTCCACACATCATCGATTGGCGTGATTTTATCGGCTTTTACTTCCTGTTCGAAGTATGAAGGCTCTAAATAGTCGCCAAGAATCACCTTACCGTCAAGTGGTCTCACTTTTCCTAGCATAGTTTTCAGAAGCGTTGATTTACCAACACCGTTCATGCCGACTAGGGCAATCTTTTCACCGCGCTCTATCATGAATGAAAGAGGGGGAAGCAATGGTTTTTCTTTATCGTACCCGATTACTAGATTTTCAGCTTCAACAACATAGCGGCTTGGTGTGCGTGCTTCCTTAAAGCTGAATTCCGGTTTTACAGCAGTTTCCGGGCGGTCGATTCGCTCTAGGCGATCAAGCTGCTTCGCACGAGATTTTGCACGGCCTGTTGTCGAGTAGCGTGCTTTGTTTTTCGCAATGAAATCCTCTTGCTTTTTGATGAATTCCTGCTGTTTTTCATAAGCATCGATATGCTGGCGTTTATTGATTTCGGCAAGCTCTAAAAATTTCTCATAAGTTGCAGTGTAACGCGTTAGTTTAGAGAATTCAAGCTGGAAGATGACGTCCACTGTTTCGTTCATAAACTCTGTATCATGGGAAATTAATAAAAATGCATGAGGATAGTTTTTAAGATAGTTTTTTAACCATGTCACATGCTCTTCATCTAAATAGTTGGTCGGCTCATCCAGCAATAGCACTTTAGGTTTTTCAAGCAATAGCTTGGCTAATAAAACCTTTGTACGCTGACCTCCGGAAAGGGCTGCCACGTCGCGCTCCAAGCCGATTGCATCTAGGCCAAGACCACGAGCAACCTCTTCGATTTTGATATCTAGAGAGTAAAAATCCCCGGCATCTAAAGCATCCTGGACTTCAGCCATTTGCTCAAGCAATTCTTCCAATTCTTCAGGTGTTGCATCACCCATCTTATTTGCGATTTCATTTAACTCTTCTTCTTTTTTGTAAAGAGGAAGGAAGGCATCGCGTAAAGCATCGCGCATTGTGCGGCCTGCCGTTAAAACCGTATGCTGGTCCAAATAGCCATAGTGTGTACCAGGCAGCCATTCAACGCGTCCTGTATCATGAATTGTCTGTCCTGTAATGATGCCCATTAATGTAGACTTACCAACACCGTTTGCACCAACTAAACCAATATGATCGCCTTCAACCAGGCGGAATGAAACATCCTTAAAAAGGGTGCGATCACCAAAGGAATGACCTAAATTTTCAACTGTTAATATTGCCATTGCAATTTCCTCCGATAATAATAATTTCTATAAACCTTATTTATTTAAAACTCGACCGTTTAGTCAGGTAAATCGTTTCCGTCAGAAAACTTGGCTGATCGAAAAGATCTCAGGCAATCAGCCAGTGGTTGCACCTATGCCCATTAGAAAGTTTTATACTTTCTTCTCCATCAAAAAACTCGCGGGCTACGACAATGCCGCGAGCTGTTTGTTCAATTCAGCAAGTTGTTTTTCCATGTTGGAAAGGCGTTCTTCTGCTTTGGCAACAGAATCTGCATGACCTGTACTTTCAAGCTTTTCGATATCACCTTGAAGATTTATATACTCCATCTTTAACTCTGCGATTTGTTGCTGAAGCTCTGATTTTGTAGCCATGATTTAAGCGCTCCTATCTATAAAAGTACAAAAACTTATGAACATTGTATCATAGGAACGACTAATTTTTCATTAATAATCAAAATCCTGCTTTTCCTAAAACTCCATACACCTAGCCAAACGCTTCCCTGATAGCAATTTAACCAAATCACACTCCCATCTAGACCATATAAAAAAGCACCCTGAACGAATCGATACTCGTCCAAAGTGCTTTTCTTTATCCCCCAAAAACTACTAATCCTACAGCGACACCATATTATGGCGCTCATAGGCAAAGTCTAATAGAAGAGATTTAATGACTTCGTTATTATCTTGAAGTTCAAGCTCAAATTGCTTGCGTACAGCTCGTTCACGTCTTGCTTCGTGCAACAGCAGCTCCATCACGGCATTTTGGATATTGGATTGCTTCATTTTGCGACCTAGGCCGAGGTGAATAAAACCGTTATGCTCTCTAGGGAAAGCGTTGTTTAGTTCGCGCTCATTTTGTGCAGCTGTGATGCAAGGAATACCAACGGTGGCGACTTTATATGGGGTATAGTTTGCATTGCAAATGACAATGTCTGCCTCGTGTAAAAGCTTTTCTAGAGCACGGTCATCCTTTAGAAGCTTTGTATTGCGGCGGCTTAGCACCATCATTTGCAAATCCTCTACGGAATGCTTGTACTCCCGGTCGATGGCAATCGTTACTTGTAATGGAATTTGTAATTGCGTTAAATGGCGTAATGTTCTATAAGTCAAATTGTTTTCGTCACCATCCTCATAGGCAACAACAATATGTGGCGGACTTGATAATTCATTTGAAACACGTTCATTTGCAATCGTTTTAAGAGCATCTTTTACCGCGTAGGCAAAGCTTCCCGATAAGATATTTTGGGCAGTATTCTCCCTAACTTCCTCGAAAAGAGCGACAATATTGCAATCTGCCAACAAAGCGCCTTCACCAAAATCATCAAAGCTTACAATCGTTTTACAGAAAGGTCTTA
>DAMDNS010000267.1:0-4576 GCA_032083605.1 Ureibacillus sp. | reverse complement strand
CAGCATGGCGAGTTGTATCATTTAAAGGTGAAAGCAATGGATAATAATTTATCTTTATATATAAATGATGAGCTTGTACTAACCGCAAAGGATGATACGTATCAGCATGGAATGTGGGGATTCTATGCATTTGAAGGTGGAAGCTGCTTTTACAATCAGATTAAAGTAAATTAAATTAAATTTATAAAAGGTATAACCTATTGTAATTTGGGTTATACCTTTTTATTTACGGATAAGAAAGTATAAGTTTTGAAGGAAATCCACATAAGAAAAGACATCAACTCGACCTATTGGGGTCGAGTTGTGTTTTTCTAATGATGAAAAATAGTTTAAAAGATACATAATTTACTACTATCTATTAATATATATCCTGATGTACTATAAAGTAAGTAAATTAAGTGAAAAGAGGAATGGATGTTGCAAAAAGTAAACCAATTGATTCAAAACATACTTCTAGCATTCATCATGTCTTGTTCGATTACTTCAATCTTTAAAGCAACACCTTATACATGGTTAAAAATTGAGCTGCTTCATGTGCCCGTTCTATTTATTGTTATGCTTTGTCTTTCACTTCTCATTGTCGAGGATGTTCGCAATAGCTTTAAAAAAGTGCTGAGATTTGAAAAGAGAAAGGATAAAAGACCAATTTGGCAAGTTGGAGTAGGGATGATTTTTTACTTCACACAAGTCGGAGCAGTAGAGGTATTTGCTAGAGGGTTGATGGTACATGAGCTTGGTGGAATGCCGCTATATTTAGTAATTTCCTTTATGAATGCATTTTTGCTAACAGTGATTTATGAGGAAATTTTTTATCCAAAGTTATCAAACAATCAAACTCCTAAAATTCATAACTAAATTTGTTTTCTAGCACGTATTGGTCGGAATTTCGACTGATATGTGTTTTTATATTGGAAAAAAGACGTGTGAAAGGATAAAGTAAAATGGAGACTATTTAATTTATATCAAAGACTTGGTGCGATTATGAAGGAGAGCGTTTAATGGGTAAAGAAAAATTATTATTACTGGATGGAAATAGTTTGGCCTATCGTGCATTTTTTGCATTGCCGCTTCTTGCAAATGACAGTGGAATTCATACAAATGCAGTCTATGGCTTTACAACAATGCTGCAAAAAATAGTAGAAGAAGAGAAGCCAACCAAAATGCTGGTGGCTTTCGATGCCGGGAAAACAACCTTCCGACATGAATCCTATGGGGAGTATAAAGGTGGACGCCAAAAAACACCGCCTGAACTTTCCGAGCAATTTCCCTATATAAGAAAGCTGATCGACGCTTATCAAATCAAGCGTTATGAAAAAGAGCTCTATGAAGCTGACGATATTATCGGTACACTTGCCAAGCAAGCAAAAAATGAAATGATGGATGTCATCATCGTATCGGGCGATAAAGACTTAACGCAGCTCGCTACAGATCAAGTAACAGTTTATATCACTCGTAAGGGTATGACAGATATTGAAAAATATACGCCAGCCCATATTGAAGAAAAGTACGGAATCGCCCCTGAGCAAATTATTGATATGAAAGGGCTAATGGGAGACGCTTCCGATAATATTCCAGGTGTACCTGGCGTTGGTGAAAAAACAGCCATTAAACTACTGAAGGAATATGGTTCTGTCGAGGCTTTATATGAACAAATCGAGGGCATGAAAAAGTCGAAAATGAAAGAGAAGCTTGTGGAAAATGAAGAACAAGCAAAGCTATCAAAAAAATTGGCGACTATTTTCACAGAGGCCCCAATCGATATTACCCTGGAAGATTTAAATTATCCTGGTCCAAACGAAGAAGAATTATTGAACGTATGGCAGGAGCTTTCTTTTAAATCATTGATCGAAAAAAGTGATTTCCAGGTAGAAGAAAAAGAAACCGCTGAATTAGACTTCGAAATCGTGCAAGAAGTAACAGAGGATATGCTAAAGGATATCATGGCTGTTCATGTTGAAATCGAAAACGAACATTATCACTCATGTCGTGTTTTAGGATTTGGTTTTACAGATGGAGCGAAAACCTTCTATCTTTCCTTTGAAGCCATGCAGCAAAACGAAACAATTAAAAATTGGTTAGAGGATGAAACCAAGAAGAAATACATGTCTGATAGTAAAGCGGCTCAAGCTATCTTGAACCGCATCGGTGTAAACTTGCGCGGAGTTGAATTTGATATGCTTCTTGCTGCCTATATTGTAAACCCGGCCATCTCAGGTGATGATATTGCGACAATTTCTAAAGAGTTTGGCTACACAGATGTCCAGGCAAATGAAACGATTTATGGAAAAGGCGCAAAGTGGACTGTTCCTGAAGAAAAACTTTTAGCTGAGCATGTGAGTCGAAAAGCCTTTGCCATTTGGTCATTGCAGCCGGTTTTAGAAGAGAAATTAAAGGAAAACGAACAATTCGAGCTATATTATGATTTAGAGCTGCCTCTTGCATCAATCCTTGGCTCAATGGAAAGCAAGGGAATCAAGGTTGATATTTCGACACTTGAAAAAATGGGGGAGGATTTAGAAAAGAAAATTTCAGCCCTTGAAAAAGAAATTTATGAGCTTGCTGGCGAGACATTCAATATCAATTCTCCGAAGCAATTGGGTGTTATTTTATTCGAAAAGCTGGGCCTCCCGGTAGTGAAGAAAACAAAAACAGGCTATTCAACTGCTGCAGATGTATTGGAGAAGCTTCAATCGGAGCATAAAGTGGTTCAATATATCTTGGATTACCGTCAATTAGCAAAATTGCAATCTACTTATATTGAAGGTCTTACTAAAGAGGTGCATTGTGAAGATAGCAAGGTGCATACGCGCTTCCAGCAGGCATTAACTTCAACAGGTCGCTTAAGCTCAACGGATCCGAACCTACAAAATATCCCGATTCGTTTGGAGGAAGGCCGAAAAATTCGCCAGGCGTTTGTTCCATCAGAGGAAGGCTGGGTATTGTTTGCGGCCGACTACTCTCAAATTGAATTACGTGTTTTGGCACATATGTCCAATGATGCAAATCTAGTGGACGCCTTTATTCAGGGGATGGATATTCATACACGTACAGCAATGGATGTATTCCATGTGTCCGAGGATGAAGTCACTTCCAACATGCGTCGTGCAGCGAAAGCAGTAAACTTTGGTATCGTATACGGTATCAGTGATTACGGGCTGTCTCAAAGCTTGAATATTACACGTAAAGAAGCAGCGGAATTTATCGATAAATATTTGCAAAGCTTCCCTGGTGTAAAAGAATATATGGATACAATCGTGCAGGAAGCGAAGCTAAAAGGATATGTGACGACTATTTTAAATCGTCGCCGCTACTTACCGGATATTACAAGCAGAAACTTTAACCTGCGCAGCTTTGCAGAGCGTACTGCCATGAATACGCCAATTCAAGGAAGCGCAGCAGATATTATTAAAAAAGCCATGATCGATATGGAAGCGCGTTTAAAAGAAGAGGGCTTAAAGTCGAAACTGTTACTGCAAGTGCATGATGAATTGATCTTTGAAGCACCGCAAGAAGAAATTGAAATTTTAGAGCGAATTGTACCGGAAGTAATGGAGCATGCCATTGAATTGGTGGTTCCGTTAAAGGTTGATTTTAATTATGGTCAAACTTGGTACGATGCAAAATAAGGAAGTGGAATTATGCCTGAATTACCTGAGGTAGAAGGTGTTGTTCGGGCATTGGTGCCTGCTGTGGAAGGGAAGAAGATTACTGGCTGTGAGCTCTCTGAAACAATATACACCTCTTTTGGACTAGGCAAGCAATGCATTGTCAAAAATATCGAACCGAATCTTTTTGAAGAAGTGATGCAAGGCATGCATATTCAAAAAATTGCGCGTCGGTCAAAATATATTTATTTTCATCTAGAAAAAAATGGTGAGCAATTTCTATTTGTGAACCATTTAGGGATGTCTGGTGCCTGGTTTGTAGTACATGCTTTAAGTGAAATTACAGAAGAGAAGTTTAGAAAACACGTACATGCCATTTTCACTCTTGAATCTGGCGAACTACTGGTGTATGCGGATATTCGACGATTTGGCGAGCTTCGCTTTATAAAAAAAATAGAGGAGCATCCACCTCTTCTATTAATGGCGCCCGAGCCTTTTGAAGAGAGGGCATGCGATTTCTTTTTAGAAAAAAGTGAGCTGCCAAAATATCAAAACAAGCCCATTAAAGAAGTGATCATGGACGGTCAGGTCATCTCGGGCTGTGGCAATATTTATGCAACCGAGGCGCTTTTTAAAATGGGTATCCATCCTGGAAGAAAAGCGAATCGCATTAGCAAAAAGCGTAAAATAGAATTATTTGAGGCCATTCGAACAATCTTGCAGGAAAGTATCGAGATGGGCGGCTCCACGATTTCAGATTACCGTAATATTAATGGGGAAGCTGGCGGGATGCAAAACCGCTTGAAAATGTATGGCAAGAAGGTATGTCCAGAGTGCAGCACGCCAACAAAGTCTTTGGTAATAGGCGGGCGAACTTCGGTGTACTGTCCAAAATGTCAGCGGTAAAAGGGGTGTCATAGGGAATGATTATTGGTCTTACAGGTAGTATTGCCAGCGGTAAAAGTACGGTT
>DAMDNS010000266.1:0-4576 GCA_032083605.1 Ureibacillus sp. | reverse complement strand
GAGCTTATGGGAGGGGGCAGCGCCAATTAATAAATACCGGGAAATTATGGGGGTACCTTTACCGGTTGTATGGGAAACCCTTTGTCCCGATCTTTCGATAGAGATTAGAGAGAAAAGTAATGAATTATTTCATCAAAATCTTATAGAAATGATTCGTCAGCATAAGGGTGCCCTATATCCTGATGTTGTAGAAATACTTCAAGCATTAAATCCAAAATACCAGCTATTTGTTGCTAGCAATGGCCAGGTGGAGTATTTACAAGCCATTGTGGATACATATGAGTTGAATAAGTTTTTCCAAAAGATCTATAGTATTCAACGAATCTCCTCGGGCAATAAATCAGAATTGGTGAAACTCCTAGTAGAAGAAAATCAACTTAAGGAAGCATGGGTTGTAGGGGATCGATTGTCAGATATTAAAGCGGCAAAAGAAAATAGATTAACAGCAATTGGAGTAAAATTTGATTTTGCGCAAGTTGAGGAATTAAAGCAGGCTGACATTGTAATCGAAGATATGAAGGAATTGGTGAATATCCTTCCATAAAGTGAGAGAAATTCTATTATTTTTTTATTTGTTCGGAGATAATACCGAGGTAGTAAAATGTGACCAATTAAAAGGCTTGGAGGGGTTAGTGTGAAAAGTGCAAATCCATATATCTTTTTAGAAAACTGTATAGAAATTATGGAGTATTACCGAAATATATTAAATGGCGAGATTCGGAATGTCCAACAAACAGAGGACGGCAAGTGTTTGCATGCCGAACTTGTTGTAGGGGACAGTGTTATTCATTTTTCTGATGATTTCGGTAAAACGAAACAGGGCGATAATGTACGCGTAACCCTGGAATGCGAAAGTGAAGAGGAAATAACAAGAGTTTATAACGATTTAAGTGTCTCGGCAAATGTCACTGTGGAGCTTCAAGAAACCTTTTGGGGCGCATTGCATGCTAATTTAGTCGACCAGTTTGGAGTAGGCTGGCTCTTGAATTATCAGAAGTAGGCATGCTGAATTATGAGGAGCAGGTTCATTGGATTCCTTTAAAAAAGTTAGCATAATCAAGGAAAACTCTGAGCATTCTATAGGTGGTCAGTGCACAACTGAACTACCTTCTACTAAAAACCGGTTTCAAATCGAAATCGGTTTTTATAATTGCATAAAATTGGAAAGTGACTGATAATATCAGTTAAAAGCAAGCAAGGGTGAGTAGAATGGTGATTAAACAAGCTAATGTATTGGCTGTACGAGCTGCTTCAGAATTAGCCTTATTATTATGGTCAGAGCAAACAATGGAAGAATTAGTAGGTGAGATGGAGGAATTAATAGCATCTAATCGCGCGGCTGTTTTCCTTGCTTTTGACGAAGGGATGGCTATTGGATTTGCACAATGCCAGCTTCGAACGGATTATGTAGAGGGTACAAATTCAAAGGTGGTCGGGTATTTAGAAGGTTTATATGTAAAGCCGGATTATCGCAAGAAGGGGTATGCGAAGCTTCTTGTTGAACAATGTGAACAATGGGCAAAAACCAAAGGCTGTACGGAGTTCGCAAGCGACTGTGAGTTGGAGAATGAGCAAAGTTTAGCTGTGCATTTAAAATTAGGATTCAAGGAAGCGAATCGTATAATTTGCTTTACAAAAGAAATAAATTAAACAGTTTTCACTGAGGTAATTTGTTTTATGGTAATATTTAGGTACGCGAAATAGAAAAGAGGGGTACCTGTTGCATATAAAATCGATTAGTTTAGTTGTATTGATTAGTATTATTGGTGCAGTATTATTTGATGTGCTAGGTTTACCGGTTCCATGGATGCTTGGTCCTTTATTTGCAGTATTGATTAGTCAATTTTTTATAAAACATGAACTTTATTGGCCGACACAGTTTCGGAATATCGGGCTTGTAATTATCGGTGTTTCGATTGGCCAGACCTTTCAACTAAATGTATTTTCAGGAATGGGCTGGATGATTTTAATCATGCTTGTCATCAATGTAGCTTTAGTGCTCATCAGTATTGTCATGGCTTACGGCGTGCATAAAATCGGGAACGTTTCCTTGAAAACGGCTTTAACCTGTACGGTGCCAGGAGGCTTAAGCCAGATCGTTGTGTTTGCTGAAGAAGAAAAGGATATTAATCTAGCAGTAGTCACATATTTTCATGTTGTTCGTGTAGTGAGCATTGTCATGGTTATTCCGTTTGTGTTATCTGGCCATATGATGCAAGGCGGATCGAATGAGGGGTTCCTGGATTTCAATCTGCTTCCACTGGTGATTCTTTTGTTAGCAGCTTGGGCAACGGTCTGGATTGGCAAAAAGATTAAATTGCCGGTGCCATATTTTTTAACACCCATTTTATTTGTCATCGCATTAACTTTATTTTCTGTTGATACACCTCATATCCCAGGAGTTTTGCTACATATTTCTCAACTATTGTTGGGGGCTTATATTGGGTTATTATTAAAGCCGAATATGATTAGACTCGGGAAGAAAGTAGTCCTATTAGGCATCGGCAGTGCGTTGTTTTTAATTGTCCTTACATTTGCGCAAGGCTATTTATTGGTCTACTTCTTAGATTATTCTTTGGCTACAAGCTTTTTAAGCACGGCAGCAGGCGGGCTTGATCAAATGAGCTTACTGGCAACAGCCATCGGGGCAGATGTTTCGGCAGTCACTATCTTCCAGATTTTTAGAATTCTATTTGTTTTTATTTTTGTGTTGCCATTGTTGAAGATTGCATGCACTTATATTGATAGAAAAAAAGAGATAGAAATAGATGAGAACAGAAAGGTGCTCCAATAAGGACGCCTTTTTGTTTTGAATAATTTTTAAGGAGAAGTTCCTAAAAGAATGTGGAAGTATTAATTTTTTCCGTCAACGAATTTTCATAATAATTAAAGCTATGTGATTGTTGAAAGCTAAATTATCGTGGTATGATAGAATATAGTGCTTCCGAATTGGTTGCTTAATAATGAGGGGAAAAGACATACTATGCAAAACTATCTGGATCTCTGGGCTAAGGCGGTTAAAACAGGGATTATTAAATCTAATTTAATACCCATGATTGCTGCACTTATGCTCGCTTTATATACGTACAAACTAAATTTTATTGACCATATACCGCATATCATATTTGCCATTGTAGGTTCTGCTTTCATTATCGGAGCTTCCGGTATTTTTAATAACTTATATGACCGGGATATCGATGCAATTATGCAACGTACAAAATCAAGACCTACTGTAACTGGGGCATTAAATGCCCGTACAATATTGATTGTTGGTATGATCCTGTTGGTTGCAGGACTCGCGATTCTTTCTTTAACAACATGGCTTGCTGCTTTCCTTGGCTTCCTGGGTGTGTTTTTCTATGTAGTGCCTTACACAATGTGGACTAAAAGAAGAACGATTTGGAATACGGAAGTGGGAAGTATTTCAGGTGCTATGCCACCGCTAATTGGTTGGGCAACAGTTGCACCAGATATTTGGTACCCAGCTGCTTGGGCATTGTTTATCATCATGGTTATCTGGCAAATGCCGCATTTCTATGCAATTGCGATTCGTAAAAAAGATGATTATGCTGCAGCGAATATTCCAATGCTGCCTGTTAAAAAGAGCATGAGAAGAACTTATCTGCAAACGAATATCTATTTAGTCATTATGATGCTTACAAGCTTCTTATTTGTTCCGTTAAGTTGGGGGCTAACACTATGCTCGCTGATTTTAGGAGGAATATGGCTGTGGATTAGTATCGTAGGCTACCGCCAAATGGATGAGAAAAAGTGGGCAAATAAAATGTTCGCCTATTCCTTAATCTACATGATGGCTGTTTTTGCTACAGTAATTATCTACTCAAGCGTCGGTATGATTATTCAATAAAATAATCAAAGGAAGGTGTCCAATACGGGCGCCTTTTTTGTTTAGAATAAGAAATTGCAATTTAGAAATTGTGGATAAGTAAGATAATTGTTGAGAAAATTCTAAAAAATCAGTGGATAATGTGGACAAAACGGTAGTAAATAGTGGATATGTGGATAGAAAAATTTGGAATTCAGTTTCTGTTGTGGATAAGTATGGGATGGAATTGTTTGTGTACCAGGTCCCCACACAATTCTGAATTAAATGTGTACCAGGTCCACAAACAATTCTGAATAATGGCGTTTAGGAGTGTGCATAAAAAAACCGATGAAAGGTGAGCTTTCATCGGCAAGGCTTGCGAGCATATTTTAATTGTTATTAGAATGCGGTAAATGAGTAGAAACCAAATAAAAGTGAGACTGTTGCTAATGTGTAGTAGAATGTACTATAGTTTTTCTTATTAGTTTGACCTTTTGATTCATATTGACCCATTGCAAAAAAGAGGGGACCCATTAGCATGTATGCCCATGGTAGTAAGTTAGGACTTCCGGCAGCAAACGTATAAATTGCGATCAAGACAAGCAATAGCCCCACAACTGGCTGCATTAGCACTACTAGATTCCATTTATTTTCCATACAAAATCACACTCCAATTCTGAAAAAATACGTGTTGCTAGAAATTAGCATATAAATTGTATATTATTTAAATTCTACAAATATTATGAAAAT
>DAMDNS010000265.1:0-4592 GCA_032083605.1 Ureibacillus sp. | reverse complement strand
ATATTCCTCAGCCATATTTAGTTCATACTCAGGAATCATATACATTTCTGATTCAAAAACTAATTCTTCAAGTAATACTTCTACATCGGCAATGAGTTGCTTTCCGTACTTCATTAATGTTGCTGATTTATTAATGCGTTTACGGTCCTCACCAGAAGCCACAATATCATCACGTAACTGGTCGAAAAACAGTTCGTGGTCGTCCTGTAATTTTTCCATTGCATAAAGTGTACGTTCACGCACACCATCTACCATTAAACGCTCCAATAGCTGTACAATTGTAGTTGCTTGCACCTTATAAGTCATCGCTTTTTGTGCAGCATATTCTAATAAATGTCCTTCATCGAGCACCATCATGGATACTTCAGGAAGTAATGCAAGTTGGCCTTCTCGTTCACGTGATTCCTTCGTTGCTAAATGCTCCATTAAGAAATCTTGCGAGCAAATAATTAAATCTGTTGATTTACGATAATGCGCGCGGTGTAATGTTTGACCACAGCGATTGCGTAGGTCACAAACTGAACATTGCATAATTGAGTTGTAATTGACCTTTTGCCAGTCTTCATCGCTCACAGATGAATAATCACTTCGATCCCCATAAGGCTGTACAGCAATCATTGAACCTTGTGCATACACACCATCTGGAATCGAAAATGCAATATCGTCAATCCATTCATCCGTTTCTACTTTCTCTGCTTCTTCAAAACGTTTTAAACACAGGTACTGGTCACGTGATTTCGCTAAACGAACATCAATTTCAAGACCTAGCGTTTTTTGTAATTTATAAATATCGCCGCCCTCTTTAACGAGTTGGTCGATTAATGTTTCATCCGCACAGGCAATAAGTGCTGGTTTTCCTGTATAACGTGCATACGATACAGCTGGTAGTAAGTAAGCAATTGTTTTCCCAGTCCCTACACCTGCTTCTGCAAAAAGCACGTTCTTTTCTTTTAATGCCTGTTCAATTTGATAGGCCATAAAGATTTGCTCGTCTCGGCATTCAAATCCCTTTTCAGGCAATTCATCATATAAAACATCGCCCATCCAATCACCAAGGGAATCGAAAAAGGAGCGATCCTTCGAAAGTTCAAACGGTAAAGACTGTCTCATTCATTTAATCTCCTTCATAGAAAAGCGAAAAGGTGCTCAACAAAAGCCACCTGCAGCTAGACACTGTTCATAATTAAGACATTGAAACGGAAGGAGTCATCCCCCTTCCGTTAAGTTTTATAAATTAATTTTCGCGCTTAGACTTTTGACCCCAATATTGGTATAGGTCTGTGCGAATAAAGCCATTAAATAGTTTACGCTTCTTCGTTGCTTTTTGACCATACAATTCTTCAAAATTTTCCATTGAAGAAAGCATATAAACAGACCATGTAGGGTAATCCTTCATCACTTTTCCAAAGTCTCTGATTACTTTTTCAATTGTTTCTTTCTCGCCAATACGTTCTCCATAAGGTGGGTTTGAAACTATTACACCATCTGTCAGTCTCGTTGTAAAGTCAGTTGCCTGCATTTGTTTAAATGTAATAATATCGCCAAATCCTGCCTCCAGGGCGTTCTCTTGAGAGATGGAAATCATGCGGTGATCAATATCGGAGCCGATAATTTCCAGCGGCTGATCATATTTAGCTAAATCATCTGCTTCAACCCTTACATCATCCCAAATCTTTGCCTTCATCCAAGACCATTCCTCGGATATAAATTCACGATTATAGCCCGGTGCAATGTTTTGTCCCAGCATTGCTGCCTCAAGGGGAATTGTACCCGATCCACAAAATACGTCAACGAATGGGCGACTAGGACTCCATTTTGAAATTTTAACAAGTGCTGCAGCCAATGTTTCTTTTAATGGTGCCTCCCCTTGTGTTTGACGATATCCACGCTTATGTAGACCTGCTCCTGACGTGTCAATTGTCAAAGTTGCCACGTCTTTTAAAATGGAAACTTCGATTTTATAAGTTGCACCCGATTCGTCTAAAAATCCTAAACGTTTATAGTGAAACTTCATGCGCTCTACAATCGCCTTTTTAACAATTGCTTGACAGTCCGGGACACTAAATAATTTCGATTTTACAGACTTCCCTGATACAGGAAACGATGCATCTACCGGCAAGTAATTTTCCCATTCAATTGCTTTTGTATTTTCGAACAATTGGTCAAATGTATGTGCAGGAAATTCTGCAACAACAATTTTTACACGGTCAGCAACACGCAGCCATAGGTTACATCTAGCTATCGCTGTTTCATCACCTTCAAAATAGACCTTTCCGTTTTCTACGCGTGTTTCATACCCTAAATCTTGTACTTCTTGTGCAACGATTGATTCTAATCCCATTGCAGCTGTTGCAACTAATTGAAATTTTGTCATGATTCAATTTCTCCTTGATGTTCATATTCCCAGAATTGAAGGAATTCGATAAGTTCCTCCATCGGAACTGGTTTACTATAATAATAACCTTGAATATAGTCACAGCCCATTTGGTTTAACTGGTTCAGCTGTTGACTGCTTTCTACTCCTTCTGCAATCACCTGCATATTTAAACGATGCGCCATTTGTATGATTGCATCCACAACGGCTTGCTTATCTGCAAGGTTCACAATATGTTGTATAAAGCTTTTATCTATTTTTAAATAATCCACCGGGAATCTAACTAAATAACTTAGTGATGAATAACCTGTTCCAAAATCATCAATCGAGATTTTAAAGCCTAATTGCTTCAAGCGAACAAGCTTACTAATTGTATCTGTATCATTATTCATGACTGTTCTTTCAGTTACTTCGATTTCAAAATTCTGTGCTGATGTGTTATTGCGCTCTAAAATTTTTTGAATGGATTCCAGGAAATTCGTTTGTTGGAAGTGAATACTTGAAATATTGATGGAAATCGGCAATTTGTAATATCCAGCGTTTCTTAAATTCACCAATTCCTCACAAGCTTTTTCAATGATGATTTCACTAATTGGAATAATCAAACCTGTCTCTTCTGCGTATGGAATAAATTCAGCAGGAGATACAAACCCTAGTTTTTCACTTTTCCATCTAACTAATGCTTCAAAACCAATGATTCGATTCTCTTTTATATTTACCTTTGGTTGGAAGTGTAAAATAAACTCCTTGCTTTCAATCGCTTTTCTCATTTCAGAATCTAATAGAATTAATCGATTTGCATCTGTATTCAACTCATCGAAGAAAAAGGAAAAACGATTTCGTCCTGATTGTTTTGCATAATACATGGCCTTATCAGCTCTGTTCAAGAGTTCTTCTGTTGTATTTCCATCATGAGGATAAATACTGATTCCTATACTCGTAGATACAAAAATGTCCTGATTATTTATTTTGATAGGCTTTTCGATTTCTTTAATAATCTCTTCAGCGAACTTTGCTGCTTCCCGTGGATGTCGAATGTCCGTCAAAGTAAGAACAAATTCATCTCCTCCGTATCTAGCAACAATATCCTTTGAATTTAATAGCCCTTTTAAACGATTAGCCACTTCCACTAACAGAAAATCTCCAAACTCATGTCCCAAAGTATCATTTACTTGCTTAAAACGATCTAAATCCAGGAAGAAGATTGCATGCTGTGGATGATTTGCTTTAATAGAAGATGAGTTTAATAACATGTCCATTTTTTCCAAATAACTAAAACGATTATTTACATCTGTCAGCGAGTCTGTAAGGGCTCTTTTTTCTAATTGTTTTTCCACTCTTTTTCGTTCAGATAAATCAGTGAAAATTCCACAGTAGTTTGTCACTTTACCATCTTCATCAATTATTTCAATAATCGATAACCATTCCGGATAGATTTCCCCTGATTTTCTTTTGTTCCAAATCTCGCCCTGCCAAATACCTTCGCGGTCAATAATTGACCACATGGCAGCATAAAATTCACCATTATGTACACCTGATTGTAAAACCTTTGGCCCTTTGCCAACGACCTCTTCCCTTTTATAACCAGTAACAAATTCAAATGCATTATTAACAAACAAAATTTTCATTTTGTCGTCTGTTACCATAATACCTTCTTGTATGTTTTCAAATACCTTTATCAATAGATTGGTTGTTTGAAGAAGATTTCCATTATTAATATTTAAACGTAAGTTATTTAAAATTTCCCGCATTTTGACTCTCCCATTCACTTAGAAAAACAAGATTTATCGCCAAAAGAGCGAAAATCGATGTTTTTTCTTATGCGGATCACAAAAAAATTATCCGCTAAAAGAAAAGCTCTCCAATTTGTATGGAGAGCCTCTTATGTGACCTACGTAAATTCAAATTTAAATTCACTGATTTACTTTTGCATTTTGTGAGTACTGTCTTATCTGCAATTCGATGTTAAACCTTACTAACAGTATAAGGATATGAATTACACATAATACATATTTGAAAAAATTATATTATTATCATAGAAAATTCATAAGCCATGTTTTGTTCCCGGGTACTCAAGCGGCGCATTGCCTCGTACGTTTCGGGCAGTAATCATCTATCTACGAGAAGTAGCTTCTCGTCCCTCCATCCGTTCAATTCCTTTTGGAGAGTGCCCCTACCATAATTTGGGTTTCTCACTCGTGGGGTTTACCTCGTTCCA
>DAMDNS010000264.1:0-4599 GCA_032083605.1 Ureibacillus sp. | reverse complement strand
CGAGTTTGTGCTGCAAGGGGTAGGCCTTTCTTCCGCAAAGGATAGAGAAACTATCACGATTCCTCTACCTCAAAGATTGAGTAAATCGCAACGAGACTGGCTAAAGCATGAGCATTCTGAGGCACTTTTGGGTACGATTATCTATCAGTTGTTACTGGATCCAGTGCGCGCGACGGCATTGCTGGCATCATTAAATAGCAATTCCTTAGATATTAACGAGGCCTTATATTTGCAAGAGGAGCGAAATAATTTTGAGTTAACTGATGTGGGGGTTCCTCCACAAGTGGATGGCAATCTCCATTCAATTGAACAAATTGCAGCTGCCAATGAATCAGACAGCATGGATGATTTGGAAGCCTTTGATTGGGATTCGGCCATACAAAACCAACGAAGCCCAGCAGATGAGGAGCCAGTTGCAGAAGATGATCTGGACAGCCTGTTAGGGGATTTCCTTAACAAAATGAATAAATAGAAGATAAAAACTCCGCATTGTTAGTTAATTGTACAATGCGGAGTTTTTGTAAGTGAATACATATAAACTTTAATGACTATTAGTGTTTTAATAACGGGTTTTAGACTAAAGATTTAGTTAATGGCATTGTTAGACCATATTCACCACTTTATTCTCCTCTATATCAAGTCTGCATTCAGTAGGATAAACCTTCCCGCTTTTCATAACAAAGGCACAGTCGAGTAATGCATGAGGATCTGTTAGTAAGTCCCGTTTCCAAGCTGAAATATCAGCTAATTTTCCAGGCTCAATCGTTCCGACAATGTCATCAATTTCTAATATTTCGGCATTATTCTTGGTCGCTGCTGCCAAAGCGCGGAAGGGATTCATCCCACTATTAAGCATGGCACTGTATTCCCAGCCATTTTCAAAACAATTGTGTACGGTAACAAAATCTGTACCGTATCCTAATTTAATATTGCTATCAAGGATTACTTGACGGCCCTTGACAAGTCTTTCTCTATAAATGCCTAGCTTTTTGCGGAATTCCGGGGACTTCTTGGCTAAACTCTCCTCATCCCAATGAACGGCATCATCATATGGAGTAAATGTAGGTACAAGGTAAGTGCCATGCTCCTCCATCATTCTAGCTGTCTCTTCATCCATCAATGAACCGTGTTCAATACCAGTTATACCAAATGATATGAGTTTTTGAATCAAGTTTGGTGCATATGCATGGGCTGTAGTTGAGATCCCTAGTTCTTTTGCTGTATCAAATATCGCTTTGAATTCACTGTCATTCATTTGGATATCCTCAGGAGAATCATGTGGAGTTGCAAATCCTCCCGTCGCCATAATTTTTAAGAAGTCAGCCCCCAACTTTACTTCGCGTCGAACAGCCCCCACGAAGAAGTCGGCTCCATTCCCACAGGTAGGGTATTGATCTGCTAGAAAGTCGCTTAATTGGGGATTTGTTCTTACAATCTGTGTCATATCCCCGTGACTTCCCGGTGTACAAAGAAAGTGGGGGGCAACAACTAGGCGTGCCCCAGCAATATAACCCATATCAACAGCACGTTTCACATCAAGTGAGTAGTCTTCCCGGAACCAACCGACAGAACGAATTGTTGTAAAACCTCCTGCTAATGATTTTTGGACACAATTAGCAATAGCTAAGGCTCTCCAGGCATCGGTATAGTAAATGGTATCATCATAAACATCATGCCAATCAAAAAACTGCGGATGAACATGAGCATCAATCATTCCAGGTGTAACGGTTACACCTGATAAATCAATTTCTTCTGTACCGATTGGAGAAGATAAATTCCTGCCAACTGCAACAATCTTATCCCCCTGTATTAAAATCTCCATATTCTCCTGTAATTCATCATTTATACCGTCATATAACTTCCCGCATTTCAGTTTTATATTTTTCTCATTCGCCATAATAATTGGTCATCCTTTCTAATGAAATTGAGTCTGTTTTTTAGTTAAGGTAAGTGAGTGAATATCTCTAGGATAATGGGTAATCAACTCACAACCATCTTTTTGGACAACTACTGTATCGCTACAGCGGAAACCTCCTACTCCTGGGATATAAATGGCTGGTTGAATAATGAGAGCCATATTCTCCATCAAGGTTTCATCACTGTCAAAACGGAGCTGGGGAGCTTCTGAAATACTAACTCCTAACCCAGAACCGGATCGATGGACAAAATATTGTTCCAGGCCTTCCTTTTCAAAGACGTCACGTATTGCTTTATCAACGTTTGATGCTGAAATTCCCGGTCGAATAATATCCAATGCAGCACTATGTGCAGCAAGTACGACGGAATAATATCTATCCTGTTCTTGATTTGGTTTTCCTACAAAGCCCATTCGGTCACATTGTGCCCGGTATCCGTTAATGGCTACTTGTCGGCAAAGAAGGATGGAGTCTCCCTCTTGTACTTGACGGAGACTTGAATTTGTGTGGGGCATAGCAGTTCTCTCAGTACCTGATGTTGACATTATGAAAGTGCCGATTCTAGCTTGAGGGAGCTTTTTGGCTACTTCCTGTCTTAAAGCGAAGGCTCCCACTTGGTCAAATTCAATTTCCGTAATACCGGGATGGATGGCTTCCAGAGTTTTTTCAATATTGTAATCGGCATATTTGGCAGATAGACGGATTGCATCCAATTCATCAGTATCCTTAATGGAGCGTAGCAGGGATATTTGGTCAGTGATATCCTGAACCTCGAAACCATTATCAGAAAGAACATTCATATCCACTAAAGAAATTGTGCCAGCCTCTACACCAATCAGTTTAGCTTGGGCAATGCTCGATATTATTTTAGTTAAGCTAGTATGGAAACTCATACTACATTCACTGCTTACCGGATGTTCATAATAAACTTCGATGTTCAAGGATGGAGCCTCAACCTTTGCACTATTTGCTGCTGTTGCTGGAACAATCAACGTACAATTTTGCTTATTTAGCACAAGCCCAAAGGGACGCGATGAGTTGGCAGCTTGAAAGCCTGTTAGATAATAAATATTCTCTAGGTCTTGAACTAGAATCGTTTCTATTCCTATATTCTCTAAAGAGGCTACAAGTTTTTCTCTAATATATTGATAGTTCATTTTGTCCTCCTATTTACTAGACTTATTGATCATAAGGAATATCTTTTGTTTCCTTATAAAGGAAGATAGTTGCTAATAATGTAATTACCATGGTTGCGCACATATAAATAGGAACCATCATAACATTGCCTGTCTTATCAATTAACCAAGTAGCTGCCATCATAGCCGTTCCTGCAAACACAGCGCTGGCTAGCTGGTATGGAACAGAAAATCCGCTGACTCTTACATTGGCAGGGAATAGCTCCGACATCGCTACAGTATTTGGACCTTGGAAAAAGGCGAAAATGATTGCTAATAGAGAAACAACTAAAGCCATCGATGCGTAGCTAGTAGTATGGGCAAGGATATTAAACAAAGGATAACTGAATATCAAAATACCTCCTGAGCCAATTAGCATAATAGGCTTTCTGCCAAATTTGTCAGCAAGAAGTCCAGTGATAGGCAAGGCTACCATATAGACAATGAGGGTAATTGCAGTCAGTGAAAAGCCGGAGCTTAAAGGTAATTTTAAAAAGCTGGAAATATAGGTTGGCATAAAGCTCAGGATTAACCAATACGTTACCAAGGCGCCACTAATTAGTAAAAAGACTGTAATCATTCGAAGTTTATGTTCTTTAAAGATTTCTACTAGAGGTTTTTCCTTATGTTGTGCTGACTCTTTCGTTTCTTGGAACACAGGTGTTTCCTCAACACTCCGACGGATAAAAAGACCAAAAGCGGCAATCAGGATACCTAGTATAAATGCCGGTCTCCATGCCCAAGAATTCAGTGCTTCTTCAGTAAAAATACTGCTTAAAAATAAACCTGTTAGTGAGCCCAGTAGTAAACCGGCTGCTGACCCGACCTGTGAAAAGCTTACAATAAATGCACGTCGGTTTGGCTTAGCATATTCTCCTAAGAAGGATACTGCACTTCCCCATTCTCCACCGGCGGATATCCCTTGGAGAAGACGGACAATCGTCAAAATAATAGGAGCTATGATACCGATTTGAGCATAGGTAGGTAAAACTCCCATGATGAATGTGCTGACGCCCATAAGGATAACTGTGATTGATAGCGTATTTTTGCGTCCGATTTTATCGCCAAAATGTCCGAAAAGAAAACCGCCAACAGGACGCGCTACAAAGCCTAATCCAAATACCATGAAGGATAATATCAAACTAACGGTCGGATCGTTTGCAGGAAAGAAATTGGCCGAAATGGCGACGGCAAAATATCCATAAATCCCATAGTCAAACCATTCCAGAATATTGCCGACTATTCCCGCAAATACATATTTACTAGATTTTTGTGTAGTAGATTTAGGTATAACTTGCTCTTCCTGGATAACCTGAGTGTCAAGATTCATCACCAATTACCTCCTTCATAAAATTGAGTAGTAACAAAAAGCGAGAGATTAAATATTTTTGATGTTTCTATGGTCGAGATTGAATTATTTAAATAGGGGATTTTAACTCCTTTCCCAAAATAATGAATATTCTGAATATATTAATTAATATTAAATTAACTTGCATTAAAAATCATTG
>DAMDNS010000263.1:0-4602 GCA_032083605.1 Ureibacillus sp. | reverse complement strand
CAAGTATATACATGTTAATTTTCCAATACTAATCACAACAAATATAGATTGAATTATTAAAGAAGGGGAATGAAGAATGCCAACAGTATTAATAGTTGATGATGCTCTTTTCATGAGGGTAGCAGTCGGAAATATGTTTAAAGAATGGGGCTTTGAAATCGTAGGAGAAGCTTCAAATGGCAGGGAAGCAGTGGAAATGTATAATCAGTATAAGCCAGATCTTGTTACGATGGATATAACGATGCCTGTTATGTCTGGGTTAGATGCGGTAAAAGAAATTGTACCAGAAAATCCTGAAGCAAATATTATTATGATGACAGCACTTGGTCAACAAAGAATCATTGTTGAAGCTATTGAAGCTGGAGCTAAGGACTTTATCACAAAACCTTTTGAAAAAAATCAATTAAAGACAGTTGTAGATAACATTTTAGGTTATGATGAGCACTAATTTGAAGGGACCTGCTAATTTAGCAGGTTTTTTTAGTTTGAAATGCTATTGCAAAGGGAAAAAGTCTAGTTACGCTTATTGTGGAAAATTTTTTCTAAATAGGGTATCATCAATACGTTATTTATCCTACAATCAAATAAAGGATATAAAGTAGTAATTAAGGTAATGATAATATCATTAGAGAGAGATTGACAGAGGAGGGAAGAGTTATGTTAGCAAATATACCTTCTCAATATTTTATAATTGGATCAACAGTAATGGCGTTTGTAATGGGTTTATTTGTGATGTTTGTGCGGATCCGTTCCCAAAAGAAACCAGTAAACGCCAGAAAAATAATAATACCGCCTATTGCTATGTCTTCAGGGGGATTGATGTTTCTTTTTGAAGAATTTAGAGTTGAACCATTACAAATTTTGGAAGCGGTTGCTGTCGGGGTTGTATTTTCAACTGTATTAATCGCTACTTCTAAATTCGAAATTCGAAACGATGAAATCTATATGAAGCGTTCGAAAGCATTCTTTTTCATCTTAATAGGATTATTAGTAATTCGAGTGATTATGAAAGTGTACCTTTCGGATTCCTTTGATGTAGGCGAGCTTGGTGGAATGTTCTGGATATTAGCCTTTTCAATGCTCTGGCCTTGGAGATTGGCCATGTTATTCCGTTATAAAAAATTAGAAAAAACATTAATAACTGCATAAACAAAACGGGACCCTCTAGAGAGGGTCCCGTTTAAATTTGACTAAAAGTATCAATTTCCTTATCCGCATTAGTACAGCTAAGATTAATCGACAAAGTCTAGCAATGTTTTCTAACTATGTAACCAATGCTACTCAAAATACTCTTCATACGGAGTAACATCTATTTGTAATTCATCAAGTTTCTTTCTTAAAAACTTATGATCCCGTTTTGGAGTTGCTAGAATATAGCCCCGAATTAGTAAATCGTGAGTAATCGATTTGGCTTTCTCCTTCAAAGCAATTTCGCCAATTTTTCCTGCAATCTTCTCCTTGGCAACTTGACGAAATAAATCAGGTACTGGACTTACTAATTCATTCAGTAAGGCTTTGGAGTCCTCTCCCCATAAATGAATTGTTCTATCTAAATAGTAATTTTGCCAATCTAGATCAGATCTTCCGTCTTTTTTGGGTAATGCTTTTAAAAATTTACGGAACATGAAGAATCCACCAATCCCCATTAGGGTAATCAGGACGAAAACCCAAAATAGGATAAACCATAAAAACCAACCATCCAAATTCAAAACCGTTCACCTCTTTAATTTCACTATTTCCTATTATAAAAGGAACTTGAAAAGTTTTCACTTTAAATGTCTCTTTTTCTGCAGAAAAAAGATATTTATATAGTGAAAGGAGGTGATAGACATGGCAGCATACAATTTTGACAATGCAACATTAAAGCTTTCATTTGAAACTGGGGTAGACGAGTTAGGAAAAGCAATCATCAATGCTAAAACGTATCGCAATTTACGTGAAAACGTAGCAGCTACTGAAGTGCAGGTGGCTGTACAAGCTTTCGCAAGCCTTTCAAGCCATGACTTGCTATTTGCTGAAAAAATTCAAACTGAAACGGTTGATCTGTAAGACTAAAACAAAATCGAAAGGAGAACAGTAAATGACACAGGTATTAGAATTAAAATTTGATTTAGCAAATGGGAAAACAACGACTTTAACGGTTAATGACCCAAAACAAAATCTATCTGCAGCAGAAGTACAAACTGCTATGCAAACGATAATCGATTCCAATATTTTTCATAGTAACGGTAGCAGCTTAGTTGCAATAAATCTGGCACGTATTGTAGAACGTACAATAACTGAGTTTGAATTGGAGCTTGAAGAAAACTAAGTATGTGTAGGTTTCAGCCGACAAAATCCGTTTCATGATTTTGTCGGCTTTTCTAATCATAGATGGAGGAGGTTGTCGTTGATGGAGGAATGGGTTCGTTTTATTCAAGAAATTGGCTTTCCAATAGTGGTTTCCTTTTATTTGTTATACCGTATTGAAGCCAAGCTTGAAGCAATACACACTGCACTCATTTCAATGAATCACCAGTAAATCTTGATAGATTTGTTAAGCAGAAGCACGCTATTACTTCACAAATTTGTTCGATATGTACGAAATTGATTGGTTGTGTGTTGCCAAGTATTTCGATAAGATAAAAAGAGGATTAGAGGAGTTGAAAATATGAAAAAGAGATTAGTCGGTCTTATCGGAATACTTGTTCTTTCTGTAGTCTTAAGTGCATGCAGCAATTATAAATTTAAAGCAGACACAGAATATGAGATTGAAGATTTTACAGCAACCAATCACAATGGGGAAGAGGTAACTCTTGAAAACTTAAAGGGGAAACCGTGGCTAGCAATGTTCATTTTTACAAACTGTACAACAATTTGTCAGCCAATGACATTTCATATGACCGAAATTCAAGAAGAGCTGAAAGAACGTGGGATTGAGGACTATAATATTGTTGGTTTCTCAGTAGACCCAGCAAACGATAGTCCAGAAGTGCTTAACCAATATTTAAGTCATTTTACATTACCTGATGAGTCCAAGTGGAATTTAGTAACTGGCTATGACCAGAAGTGGATCGAGCAATTTGCACTAAACTCATTTAAATCATTAGTAAAAATGCCAGCAGAAGGCGATCAAGTAGTGCATGGGTCATCATTTTATCTAGTTGATGAAAATGGAATTGCGGTTAAAAATTATCCTGGTAACGAAGACGTGCCTTTTGATACGATTGCCATCGATATTGAAACTTTAATTGAAGAACGTTTAGGTAAATAAGTTATTTGCTGAAATTGAGCCCGACTTTTATAGTTTGGCTCTTTTTTCTTTTCTAACAACGAAATGCGTTTAGGGAGAATAATTTAGGGAAGATAACAAAAAATAAACAAGTCAAATTTCAAATTGGAGGTAAGGAAAATGAAAACAGTAAAAGAATTAATGACGACTGATATTAAAGTATGTGCCCCTCATGATTCAGTTGCAGCTGCAGCAAAAATAATGCGTGATATTGAATGTGGATCAGTGCCTGTATGTGAGAACGATAAAGTAGTAGGAATTATAACAGACCGTGATATCGTTATTAATGTTGTAGCTGATGGGAAAGATTCAAACTCGGTGCATTGTCATGACTGTATGACAACTGATGTTGTTACTTGTACATCCGATACAGATGTACATGAATGTGCACGCATGATGGCACAACATCAAGTACGACGTCTTCCGGTAGTAGAAAACGGCAATATTGTCGGCATGATTGCAATAGGTGATTTAGCGAAGGAAAATATTTATGCGAATGAGGCAGGGGAAGCGCTAAGTGACATTTCCGAGCATACCCGTTTAGATCATTAATAAAGCTAGGTTGACTTTGGATAGGATTGGGGGCCACTTTAGATGAAGATGGCTGGGCTTTCCTAGATAAAAAAGCGTGGAGTTCATAATGTCGGAGCTCCACGCTTTTATTATTAACATTCTAGAATTCTTTTCTTAGTTGGTCAAATACTTGTTTCAGGTCTGCAATAATGTCATCTGCTTCTTCAACGCCAACAGAGAAGCGTAATAATCGATCATCTACACCACGTGCAACGCGTTCCTCATATGGAATATCTGCATGAGTTTGAGTAGCAGGGTATGTGATAAAGCTCTCCACTCCGCCAAGACTTTCAGCAAATGTGATTAATTGAATTCTTTGCAGGAAAGGATTTACCATATCAGGTGTTTTTACTCTGAATGAAAGCATCCCGCCCTTACCAGTATAAAGTACATCAGTTACAAGAGGTTCAGTTTCTAGATAAGCTGCTACTTGTTTTCCGTTTGTGTCGTGCTGCTTTAAGCGAAGATGCATAGTTTTTAAGCCGCGAATTACCAGCCAGCTATCCATTGGTGAAAGAACTAAGCCCATACCGTTATGGGCAAAAGCTAGCTTCTCGCATAATTCTTGGCCTTTTGCTACTACAAGGCCGGCCAATACATCATTATGTCCTGCAATATATTTTGTTGCACTATGTAACACAATATCGGCACCATGTTCAATAGGTCGCTGGAAATATGGCGTATAGAATGTATTGTCTACGATGAATAATACATTATGTTTTTTGCAAATGTGAGCAAATTTGTCTAGATCAAATTCC
>DAMDNS010000262.1:0-4606 GCA_032083605.1 Ureibacillus sp. | reverse complement strand
CAGGATGTTGTATTGCCAATAGTGCCAATGTTCCATGCAAATGCTTGGGGCTTGCCTTTTGCAGGCGTTGCTTATGGCTCTACTCAAGTATTGCCTGGCCCGGCATTCACCCCAGCCCTGATACTGGATTTAGTGGAGCAAGAAAAAGTTACTTTGACAGCAGGGGTTCCAACAATTTGGCTTGGTGTTGCCCAAGAACAAGAGAAAAAACCGCGGGATATTTCTTCCCTGCGTGCAGTTGTTTGCGGCGGATCGGCTTCACCTAAGGGGTTAATTAAAACATTCGAAGAGAAATTCAAGATTCCATATATCGTTGGTTACGGCATGACAGAAACTTCACCGATTGTTTCATTATCAAATTACACATCCGCCATGGACGATTGGACGGCCGAGGAAAAATTAGATATCCGCGCAACACAAGGGTTAACCGTCCCTCTGCTGGATACAGAGGTTGTCAATGATACAGGTGTCGTTCCATGGGATGGTCAAACAATGGGTGAGCTACGCATACGTGGACCTTGGATTGCAAATGAATACTATAAGGACGAACGCTCTAACGATGCATTCAGAGATGGCTGGCTTTATACGGGAGATATTGCGGTGGTTACACCAGAAGGATACATTAAAATAACGGACCGGACGAAGGATTTAATCAAAAGCGGCGGAGAATGGATTTCTTCCGTTGAAATAGAAAACGCTTTAATGACTCATGAGGCGGTTTTTGAAGCAGCGGTAATTGCCATTCCTCATAAAAAATGGCTGGAACGTCCACTTGCCTGCGTCGTTTTGAAGGATGATAAAAATGCTTCGAAAGAAGAATTAATTGCTTACTTAGAAGGACAATTTGCAAAGTGGTGGCTGCCAGATGACATTGTCTTTTTGAACGAAATTCCCAAAACATCCGTGGGAAAATTTTTGAAGGCCAAATTGCGTGAAGAGCTAAAAGATTATCAAATAAATGCTTAAATAGATTTTGGGGTATCTCGGGATTTTGGGGATACCCCAAAATGATTTAGCTTTTAAGCTTGGATAGTAATGGTGGTTAATTTTTTCGTTTATAGCTTTCTTTTTCATCATTGTCATTGTCGAGTTCATCAAACTGAATTGGATCTGGGAAACGCTCATCTTCTTCTAACTGAGAGCCATCACGCATACGTTCCATTTGCTTTCCTAAAAATATTAAATCTTCCATATTATTCGCCATTGTTCCACTTAAAATCGATTTATCTTGTTCCATTAACAATCGCCTCCTTTCTTTATTATTCCCAAATAATAAGATTCGAACCTTTACATTATAAGAAATTAATGTAGTAAAGTTTTTTTATTTGAGCTATACTTAATAGAGAGATTTATACACAAGGAGGATACTTCCATGGGTTTAGTATTAATTCTTGGTGTTACAGTAGCATTCTTAATCGCTATCTTTACAGCTGGTTATGAAGGCGATTACACATCAAACAAATAGTCTCAACCAATAGAAGCTAGGATAACTCAAGTTATCCTGGCTTCTTTTTTATTATTACGAGCTCTTGACTTTATGAATTTTCGAAAATAAACTAAGGTTACATAAAGTAAGTTAATTATTAAAAATAACAGAGGAGGCATTTACCCATGCCAACACATTTTCATCAAAAGCCCAATATGTATGTTTCCCACGTACAGTTAAAAGTTTCAAATCTTGAGCAGTCCATTGCTTATTATAAAAACATCATTGGATTTAATGTAATGGAGCAAACAAATACTTCTGCCACTTTGACCTTTGATGGTACGACTAGCCTGCTATCATTGGAAGAAGTCCCTGATGCTCAACCAAGACGACGCGGTGTGACAGGTCTTTACCACTTTGCCCTTTTGCTGCCTACACGGAAAGACTTGGGGAACTTCATTCAACATATCATTAAGCAAAATGTACGTGTTGGTGCTGGTGATCACCATGTAAGTGAAGCATTCTATTTAAATGATCCGGATGGAAACGGCATTGAAGTATATGCAGACCGACCTGAAGAAAATTGGTTATGGCATAAGGATGGGATGGTCCATATGACTACTGAGCAGGTGGACGTACAATCGGTTCTACGAGAAGCAGACGGCAAATGGAATGGCCTGCCAGATGAAACCGTTATGGGCCATATCCACTTATCCGTAGCTAGTATAGAGGATAGCGAAAAATTTTACACCCACGCTTTAGGCTACGACATCGTAACTCGTTACGGCAATCAAGCACTTTTCCTCTCAACAGGTAAATACCATCACCATATCGGGTTAAACACATGGGAAAGCTTGGGTGGTGTGCCTCTTCCGGAAAATGGCGTCGGCCTAAAATCCTATACCATCGTGTTGGATAATGACGCACAGGCAGATGAAATTAAGGATAGACTAGCAGCAATGGGAGCAAAAGTGAAGCTGTTTGATGAAGCCCCTCGCTATGGGGGAGCCCAAGCCTTTTCGACCGTTGATCCTTCTGGGATTCGGATTGTCTTTACTCTATTGAGGGAGGAGTAAGCTGACTTAGGTTTTAGTTTCCTTAATGGAGTGTCACGGCTCTGGCTCTACCGTGACACTACGGCGCTTCATCCGCTTCGTTTTGTCACAATTCCAGTCAAACCGTGACACTTCTAAGCTTTTTTCTCCTTGGAGTGTCACGATTTCCGCTCTAACGTGACACTACGGCGCTTCATCTGCTTCGTTTTGTCACGATCTTGTTTTCGAAATCCCTTATAATTTGAATTTCCAAAAATAGAATGAAATAAAAAGCTCCTCCGCTAAAAAAATGCGGATGGAGCTTTTCACTATTTTAAGCCAGGGAAATTTTGCTGACGTAATGCTTCGTAGATGATAATGGCAGCCGTATTGGATAAATTTAGCGAACGCACATGGTCACTTTGTGGTATACGTAAACACTTGTCTCGACGTTCATAGGCAAAATCCTTAGGCAGTCCGGTTGTTTCTTTCCCGAACATAAAATAGATATCCTTTTCTTGATCACTAAAATCATGATTGGAATAAGGTTCATCACTATAAGTTTCAATGAGGAAAAGCTCCCCATCTTTTGAGTACTCCATAAAGTCTTCTAAACTATCGTGATAAACAATGTTCACTGAATGCCAATAATCCAAGCCCGCGCGCTTCAGCATTTTATCGTCTGTTGAAAAGCCGAGGGGGCGGATTAAATGTAGAGATGTATTTGTTCCTGCACACGTACGAGCAATGTTACCCGTATTGGCTGGAATTTCAGGTTGATATAAAACAATATGCAATGGCAAAACATGACACTTCCCTTTACTACTGTATTTCTAAAGCTTTTTTAAGAATTCGACTGTATGTTGAGAGTTTACTGGCAATTTTGGATTTGTTACTGGCAAGTTTTCTCTCATTACTGGCGGTTTTTTGCACCTTACTGGCGTTTTCTCGCCTCTTACTGGCAATTACAGTGACAGCCTAAACACCCAACAGCTTCAGGCCTTTATCTATTTCGCGAAGCACTTCTTCGTCCTTCTCTGCCTCAAGGGCTACCCGTAACGCTGCTTCAGCATTGGGACCGCCGATTTTTCCGATTGCCCATGCAGCAGTTCCTCGCAAAACTGGGCGCTCATCGTTCTTCATGATCGCGATTAAGTCCGGTACGGCTGATTGTTCTTTAAAATGGGCCAAGGCAATTATAGCGTTACGCTGAATGGGCTTTTTCCCTCTCCAGGAACCGGACATATGGCCAAACTTCGATTTAAACTCTTTATTGGACATCTGAAGTAGTGGCTGCAGCAAGGGTTTTGCCAATTCTGGTTCGGGCTTGAACTCTTCGTGAATCCAGTTGCTTTTTCCTTTATTTTTTGGACAAACCGTTTGGCATGTATCACACCCGTAAATGCGATTTCCTAGCTCTTTTCGAAACTCGTCCGGTAAAAAATCCTTTGTCTGCGTCAAAAAAGCGACACAGCGCTGGGAATTCAATTGTCCGCCTTCGACTAAAGCCCCTGTTGGACACACATCCAGACAAAGTCGGCAGTCCCCGCATTCATCCTCAATAGGTGTATCGGGTTTAAAAGGAATGTTGGTAATCATCTCTCCCAGGTACACGTAGGATCCATACTCCGGTGTAATGATGGAACAATTTTTCCCGCTCCAGCCAATGCCTGCACGTTCAGCAACTGCACGGTCTACAAGCTCCCCAGTGTCCACCATTGACTTAAGCTCCACACCAGGAATACGGCCCTTTAGCCATTCTTCGATCAGCTTTAAACGCTCTCGCACAGCAACATGGTAATCCACACCCCAAGAGGCTCGTGCAAAAATTCCCCGGCGCTCGCCCTTCTTGCCTGCCGGAGCATCCTGCATTTTCGAAGGATAGGCTAAAGCGATGGCAATAATACTTTCGGCACTATTAAGTAAAAGCAGGGGCTCGGTTCTCTTTTCAATATCGGATTCTTCAAATCCTGATTGATAGCCCAGGTCCTGCTGTCGCTTTAATCGATTTTTCATTTCATTGAAGGGAGAGGCATGCGTAAAACCGATTTTGTCCACGCCAATGGATTTTGCGTATTCAATTAGCTCTGATTGCAATTGTTCGATTTTCATTTTCGCATTCAACTCCTTTATTTGGTAAAATATA
>DAMDNS010000261.1:0-4608 GCA_032083605.1 Ureibacillus sp. | reverse complement strand
ATCCAATCAATGTGACGTTGCTCAAAGGAAAGAAGAACTATGTGGATGTCATACTCTTTGAACAGTTATTGAAAAGCCAGGATCTGTCTTATGATGAAACCTTAACGGTGTTACAGGTACTTGTTTGGTTGTCTAAAACAGAAACAGGAGACCTATCAGAGCTGAATTGTTCAGGTGGAGGACAGCTGTTTATCGATAAAATTCGAAAAAATGGCGACAAGACAGAGAAGAAGCAGGCCTTCGATTATTATGATCGTGCAATTCAAGAAAGTGTGGATGCGGATCTGATCATTACGAATCATTCCATGCTGCTGGCAGATCTGGTTCGCCATGAACCGATTTTTGAGCAAATTGATGGCTGGATTATCGATGAAGCCCATCAATTTGTACAGGCAGCAGAACATCGGGATCAAGCCATCTTCACCTTTACGAATTGGAAATATAACTTTGGTCGAATTGGGTTATTAACAGATCAGGAATTATTTTCGACCTTCCAGAAAATAGCGGTAAAAAAGCAAAGAATCCCTTTAAGTGCTTTTCACCAGCTTGAAAAGATCTTCATGAGAATGGTTGACTCGTTCGATAATGTAATGCAGGACATTGTTTCACAAATGAAGGTTTCTGGCCAAACTCCAAGGGGAAATCCCAAAAAAATAGCCTTTTTGCACGAGCTGGCACTTAATAGTGAGCTAATTATTGATTTTTCCAAAGCCATGCAGCAATGGATTGACCAGGCTATACAGATGTCAGAGCATTTCCAAAAGGATATTGAACAAATCGCGCCAGAGCATCGCTTAGTTCTTGAGCAATGGGATTATTGGATTCGTGAATATAAAATTAAAGCCAGTGAATGGGATGAAATCTTTATCAAAGCAGATGAAGATTATACGTCCTGGATTGAGATCGACGGCAGAAATATTCCAGGGAGTATTCGTGTTTTAAAAAAACCAATTACTATTTCGGCAACAATCGAGCAGCTATTTAATCCGATTCGAGAAAATTCTGCAGTGATTTGGACTTCTGGTACTTTAACTGTACCTAATAATGAACGCTTCATCGCCAAACAATTAGGTATTCAAAAAAATGTGCCACTTAAAATTCTGCAAGCGCCAAAACAGTATTATCAAGGTGCAAAAGCCTTTATTGTCAATGATATGCCAGACATTCAATCTGTCTCCCAGTCAGACTATATTGAATCGGTTGCCCTTGCCATTACGCAAATTGTGCGTTCAACCGAGGGAAGATGCTTTGTATTATTTACCTCACAAGACATGTTAAGAAGAACTGTTGAGTTAATTCAGGAAAGTGAAATTCTAAACGACTATATGATTTTTGCGCAAGGTGTGACGAATGGCAGCCGTATGCGTTTACTGAAATCTTTCCAAAAGTTTAATCATTCCGTGTTGTTTGGAACAAATAGCTTTTGGGAAGGGGTGGACGTTCCTGGTGACGGACTTTCATCTGTAATAGTAGTTCGCTTGCCATTTTCAGCTCCGGATGAACCAACCTTTAAAGCGAAATCTGCCGTCTTGCAGCAGCAGGGAAGGAATGCTTTTTCCGAGCTCTCTTTACCTGAAGCGATTTTACGCTTTAAACAAGGCTTTGGAAGACTGATTCGATCCTCGGAGGATAAGGGGATTTTTGTCGTATTAGATCGCCGAATAGAAACAAAATCGTATGGTGCAGAATTTTTGCGTGCTTTACCGCAAATTTCTGTAAATAAACAACCTCTACAAGATATGGTCTTACAGATAGAACATTGGTATAATAGTAAGGATGAGGAAGGAAAGCAGGTAGACAAACATGACAAATAAGATGGTAGATCAAATGAAGGTGATTCGATGAAGAACTGGATAATTTTCATTTCCGTTTTTATTGTTTCTTTGGCTCTTGTTATTTCTGTACTCGTAATTTGGAAATCCGACGAACCATTCGATGAAATTGAAGAAAAGGCAGAAGAGCTAGCATTAACATCTAATTCATTGGCAGTTGTTTCGGACTCGTATGTTTACAATGGTAATAAACCGTACGTTACTGTATTCGGGGAAGACGAGGATGGTAACGAAAAGGCAATATTTGTTCCGATCAGTTTAGAGGAAAAATCGATTCAGGAAGTGTTTTTGCAAGACGGGGTTACTAAGGAACAAGCATTGTCAGTTTTAAATAATGAAGTAGAAGTCAATGAAATCCTTCACACAAAATTAGGCTATGAAGAGGTGGGTCCCGTTTGGGAAATTACCTATACAAACGGAGATGAAAAACTCAACTATGTCTATATTGTATTTGAGGACGGACAATGGTGGAAACGTATTTTAAACTTGTAGAGGAGTAGATCATTCATGAGAGAATTATTAGCCAATCGTGTAAAGACATTAACGCCATCAGCAACTTTAGCCATTACTGCAAAAGCAAAAGAGTTAAAAGCAAATGGTATTGATGTGATTGGTTTAGGAGCAGGGGAGCCAGATTTCAATACACCAAAAAACATCCTTGATGCAGCAGCAGAGTCTATGTACCAAGGGCATACAAAATATACTCCAGCTGGTGGACTTCCTGCTTTAAAGAAAGCGATTATTGATAAATTGGCACGAGACAACAATCTCGACTATAAGCCAAGCGAAATTCTCGTTGGAATTGGGGCCAAACACGTTCTTTATACCCTGTTCCAAGTAATCCTAAATGAAGGCGACGAGGTTATTATTCCAATCCCTTATTGGGTTTCATATCCTGAACAAGTAAAACTGGCTGGTGGTGTACCAGTATATGTTGAAAGTACAAGTGAGCAAAACTTTAAAATTACGGCGGATCAATTACGAGATGCAGTGACTACAAAAACAAAGGCAGTAATTATAAATTCACCAAGTAACCCATCTGGAATGGTTTACACACGTGAAGAACTAGCAGCTTTAGCAGAAGTTGCTGTAGAAAAAGATATTTTAATCGTATCTGATGAAATTTATGAAAAACTTCTATACAATGGACTAGAACATTTTTCTGTTGCGTCAATTTCTGAAGAAGTGAAAGCACGTACAATTTTAATCAATGGTGTAGCGAAATCACATTCAATGACGGGATGGCGTATTGGATATGCAGCAGGTAATGCAGAGATTATCGAATCAATGACAGACCTTGCTTCACATTCAACTTCCAATCCGACAACTACATCACAATATGCAACAATCGAAGCCTATAACGGACCACAGGATTCGGTAGAAGAGATGAGAGCGGCATTTGAGTCTCGCTTAGAAACAATCTACCCTAAGTTAAATGCAATTCCTGGATTTAATGTAATTAAGCCACAAGGAGCATTTTATTTATTGCCGGATGTTTCAGAAGCAGCGAGCAAAACTGGTTACGCATCCGTAGATGATTTCGTGACAGCTCTACTTACGGAAGCAAATGTTGCAGTAGTACCAGGTTCTGGCTTTGGGCTACCGTCAACTATTCGTTTAAGCTATGCCACTTCTTTAGAGAACCTGGAAGAGGCGGTTCGTCGCATGGATAATTTCGTAAAATCAAAATGGCAAGACTAATTTATATACAACAGATTGTGGGCTAAGCAGTAGTGCTAGCCTTCAATCTTGCTATTCGTTTAAGAAAAGATTAAGGTGAGTAGCAATAGGATTAGTTTTTTGACGGAGGAACAACAACTATGAAAAAAATCATGATTCAAGACATGCCAGCATCGATTGGTGAAACAGTAAAAATTGGCGCATGGTTAGCAAACAAGCGTTCAAGCGGTAAAATCGCCTTCCTGCAATTACGTGACGGCTCAGGCTTTGTACAGGGCGTCATTGTAAAAGAAGAAGTAGGGGAAGAGCTATTTGCCACAGCAAAAGGTTTAACTCAAGAAACTTCCATGTATGTTACAGGAGTTGTAAAAGAAGACACTCGTTCAAGCTTCGGCTGCGAATTAGCTATCACTGGCATTGAAGTAATTCACGCTGCAGTAGACTACCCGATCACACCAAAAGAGCACGGTGTAGAATTCTTAATGGACAACCGTCATTTATGGTTACGTTCACGTAAACAACATGCGATTATGAAAATTCGTAACGAAGTAATTCGTGCAACTTATGAATTCTTCAATAATAATGGCTTTGTTAAAATTGACCCGCCAATTTTGACAGGTTCGGCTCCTGAAGGAACGTCTGAGCTTTTTGCTACAAAATACTTTGATGAAGATGCATATCTTTCACAATCAGGTCAATTATATATGGAAGCAGCAGCGATGGCTTTAGGAAAAGTATTTTCTTTCGGTCCTACATTCCGTGCGGAAAAGTCAAAAACTCGTCGTCATTTAATTGAATTTTGGATGATCGAACCAGAGATGGCTTTCGTAGAGTTTGAAGAAAATCTTGAAGTACAGGAACAATATGTTGCTTACGTTGTACAATCTGTACTGAAAAACTGCAAGCTTGAATTAGAACGCCTTGGACGCGACACTTCCAAATTAGAAAACATTCAAGCACCATTCCCGCGTATCTCTTATGATGACGCGATTAAATTCTTGCACGAAAAAGGATTCGACGATATCCAGTGGGGTGACGATTTCGGTTCTCCACATGAAACGGCGATTGCAGAAAGCTATGATAAACCAGTATTTAT
>DAMDNS010000260.1:0-4669 GCA_032083605.1 Ureibacillus sp. | reverse complement strand
CATTATAAAGCCAACTAAAAGTGGCAAAACGGTTAAAATGCTTCCCACTAAAGCAACACTGCCTTTTATAAGCAGCCTTCTCCAGATTGATAGCGGGAAGCCCTTTATTAACGTTGGATTCCGTTTATCCTTTAATACGATATCTGCAGTAAAAAGTATGGAGCTCACCAAGAGAATTAAAGGCAGATACCCATGCAGCAGTCGCTGTAATGTTTGCAAGGCTGTTCGTTCCTCAAAAACAGGGATCGATAAATCCGAGCTTCCTTTTGCGTAACCATCGAAACGGCTGGCAGAATACATATAGGCATAGTGCCCATCCTCTGTCGCATATAGATTTCCTGCCGTGTAATAGCGGGGGTTATAATAAAGAAGGTCCTTGCCATTTCTAAAAATGAGTGCATCCGAGTAGGTATACCAGTTAAATGTTGCCTCTGCGTATTTTTTTAGGTTATTGTCCTCCAGTGCATCTAATCTTTGTTTATCGTATTCATTCCATTCAGGATAAATTGCAGCTGCAAATCTTGTTAACGGATAGGTATTCTCGTCAATCACCACGTTATTTAAAAATTCTTCCCTAGTTAAAAACCTTGCTTCAATTTCGTCTTTATCTACCTTTTCAATCGGGTCATAGGCTGGAGCGATTTTTAGTGCATAGAAGCATGCGAAAAACAGCAAAATGACGTAGATGGCAATATTTTTCTTGTTGGTCATAAATTGAATGAATTCAAACTTAAAATAGGCTCGCATTTTTCTCCTCCTATACCTTTTTTAGTTTTCCAGTAGTAAAGAATAGCTTTACAGCACCCAGCATCAGAATAATACTTGCCCCGATATAAATCAGTCCATGGATAATTTCCAATCCCACTGGTTTTGCAAGCTCCAGACTTATACCGTTTAATAGGTTAGTAAAATTCATATAGTTGAATGGATTAAACGGAATCAGGCTGACTAATGCCGGAAAAAGAGAAGGAGCAATATACAACAGTAATTGAACAAACAGCGTCAAATACATATTCTTTAATAGAACATTTAAAATAACGGACAAAAGAATCGTAAAGAGTGAAATGAAAACCATATACAGTAAAGCAATTCCTATGTATTCGAGTGTGGTGATGGCTTTAAAGTTGCCATCAAAAATAGCGATTGGATAGCTCGCATCCCCTGCTCCATAAAGATAAAGGAAAGGCAAACTACATATAAATATCTCCACTATAAAAATGCATACAATGAGCATGGCTGATGTTGATTTTGCTAACACATATTTGTCAAAGGAAACAGGATACCCTTTGATCAATGAGGTATGACGGAATTCTTCGATCAGGATTCCACATGAAAAAACACTGATAAAAATATACCAAAACGAACCAACCATCATAAACAGGTTTAAAAGGAATGGAAAGAAGGATAAGGAATCCTGTGAAACTACGATTCCGGTTTTGTTCATCAATTGATAGAATATAGCATCTAATTGATTCTGTGTTTTTGTAGGAAGATTCGTTGCCACCTTTTCATAGCCCTCTAATCGAAAGGCGCTTGCTCTTAATTCGGCAAGCTTGATTCCCGTATCTAAATAAAGCTCTGGTCGATCGATTTTTAAAGCCATGCTTTGATTGACAACATATTGTTTCTGCTGGAGCAAGTTATAATATAAGTCACTTCCATTGCCGTAATCCATGGCATCCACATTTTGAAACTTCGTCAAGGCCGAGGCAACCGATTGAAATTCACCAGCCTTTCGGTCTATCAACTGTTGTGAATTTTCAATCTTTTGATAAGAGAAAAATCCCAAAACAAAAGTAGCTACAACAATACAAGCAATGATATTCTTCTTGTTCGTTCTTTCTATTACAAAATCATTCTTTAAGAGCTTCCACATACACAACCTCCATTTTATAATTTACCTTCTATTAAATTCTCTTTTTCCAAATCAAGGGAATAATTCTCAGTATACCAAATTTTCCGACTATTTTATAGGGTTAAAATATGAGTAACGCTAGGGGTGCTAGGGTTCAATATCCAACTCATAGAGAGAAACGGAATTATCAAAAAACTTACCCTAGTTTGTAAACTGAACACTCTATACTAAATGTTTGTTAGTGAATTCCGGTCACTTTTGACATCGAGAGGTGATCTTGTTTTCCATGTTATTGAATCTCTCCGGCCTTTAGCATCGACAATCGCTCTCGATTCCTCAAGTTAGCAAAAAGAAAAACCAAATCAAAAATGACTTGGCTTTTGTTCGTGCTATGTTATTAAGAAAGTTTTTTCCCTAAAATCACTAGATCTCTTTTTACTCCATCTAGTGTGGCAACTTCAGGGAGGTTGGCCCATTTTTCGAAGCCAAATTTTTCGAATAAACGAAGGCTTGGTTCGTTATGTCCAAAGATGAAGCCCAGTAAAGTATCGACTTCACAGCTCGGTGCGACTTCAATCACCTTAGATAATACGGTTTTCCCTAAGCCATGCCCTCTAAAGTTTTCATCCAGATAAATGCTTACTTCCGCTGTTGCTTTATAAGCAGGTCTTCCATAAAAGTCCTGCAGGCTGACCCATCCACATATTTTCCCCTCTTCTGTTTCCACTACCCAAAGCGGTCTTGTTGACGGATTATGTTCATGGAACCATTTTAATCGATCCTCTGCTGTAACTGGTTCTGTATCAGCAGTGACCATTCTGCCAGGAATCGTTGAATTATAGATTTCTACAATTCTCGGTAAATCTTCCAATGCTGCATCACGAAAAGTAATTTCTAGTGCCATAAAAACACCTCATATCTAAGTTTTAAATTCATGTTAATTCTATTTACCTGTAAATTCAATAAAATCTTTTTAAAGCTTGGCTCCAGCTACTATTCTTCTTTGAAGATACGGATAAGGAAATTTTATATTTTCTTATCCAAAAATAAAAGCGCCTCTACTTTTTTTGTAGAAACACTTATCTTTTCATTCGTTTAAAAATACCAAGGTATCCTAATACAAATCCGATTACTTCAAGTAAGACGAAGCTATAGATCATGACTGTGAATCCAACAAATCCGTCCTCTTCATCCATTCCAAATAAAATTCCGGCTATCCATGAAACCAGCGGTGCGATGGCAACAATTGTCGTAATTCCCCAGATGATAAACTTTTTTTCCATCGGTTTGCTCCGACTTATAAAACCTGCCAATACGATGGCGAGCACTAACACTATGATGGCTATTGGCAAATGTACGTCTCTCCTAATCTTACCTCAAATTTATGATTTCTTTACTTACTCCTATTATATCAAACAGTATGTACTTTTAGAAACCGATTCCTTGGCGCGTACGAGAGAATAGAACTGATACCACCACCTCTATTATAATATTAAAATAATGTTGAAGTATTCAGAATTTTATATACAATAAATTGTAATAGTCCTTTCGCATTAAGAGGAAAATAGCGGTGCATGACCAGTTGAGACTGTATACGAAGGAGACTACCCCTTTGAACCTATTTGGTTAACACCAGTGCAAGGGCATTGATTTCAAATAATTTATTATTGAAATCAATGTTAGGAATGTCTGGATTAAATTTTAACATACACGGCATTTTATTGATTATTAATATCCTTTACATACGATTTTAGACAGAAAGCAGGAGAAAAAATGGCCAATTCATTAATCAGTATACTAATCATACCAAAAACTGAAGATTTTCAAGATGTTACTCCTTTAATAGAGGAAGCTATTGCTTTAATAGAGGCTTCCGGCTTGAGATACAATGTCCAGCCATTGGAAACAACGATTGAGGGCGAGCTTACCGAGCTTTTATATCTCATTAAATTAATCAATAATAGGATGGTTGAGTTAGGAAGCATCAATGTAATGACTCAAGTAAAAATTTTGTATGAGCCAACTGGAATTACGATGGAAACGTTCATGGAGAGGTATCATTAATGCAGGTAAAAGTTGTAGAGGAAGGATTATTTCTTCCTCCACTATTTCTTTAGGGCTGCTTATCCAAATCCAACAGCAACCCCTTTTAGATATTAGTTTATTTGAAAATAAGCATTTTGTTTTGCATTCATTTGTTGGAAGTGATTTAGGACAACATCTAATTCTTGACTACATTTCACTGTATCTGGATGTGTTAGTCCCTTCGATAATCCAATATCAATCATGCGACTTTGCAGAGTTACAATTGCATCTTCCAGCTCTAATAATGAAATAGTTTGTTTTCCCATAATTAAATCCCTCCAACTTTTAATCAGTAGTTTCAGATTCAGCACTTGGTAATTATTTGGTAAGTTATTTCTATATTATTATCCATCTAAACGTTCCAAATGAATATCACCATACATTCTCATTTTTATACTCTCAGTGAGGTTTCTAACTAGGAAGCTCCTCTTAGATCAATCTCGGGACAGTTCCTATTAACTATATAGTACCCGTATTGATGTTAGGTAAACTCAAAAAATCTGTGGGTGGCCTTCTAAACAAAAAAGGGCGTCAATCCATAATTGGATCAACACCCCCTTTTAGAACACTTATTCAGATACTAATTGACTTATTCCTTGTTAAACCAAAGCGGCTCTTTGTCATCAACATCCCCATTATAGTTAATGAGAAGCTCTTCACCAGCTTTAATATCTTTGTAAGCATAGAAATCAAATGTATGATTGTCAAAATTAATTTCGTAAATAGCAT
>DAMDNS010000259.1:0-4677 GCA_032083605.1 Ureibacillus sp. | reverse complement strand
AATCCTCATTCCCCTTTACCGTTGCCTCGCAAATTTCCGCACTATGCTTATGGAGTGAAACTTTACCGGCACGATAAAAAGAGTCCCCTCTTTTAAAGGAGACGGTCCCGCACAAATCCTTGATTGTTTTTAAATTCAGCTTGATATCCATGCCGGGGTACTCCTTTCTTAGAGTTGAGGATAATGTCTTCCGTTTGTCCGCTCAAATAATTTACCATGTTTCATTTTATCACGGAATTGAGATGTGTTCGAGGATTGGGCTTTATGTAGAAGGGGTGTCCAGAAAGTAAAAATTTCTGAACACCCCTTTAACTTCTTTAGAAAGGATTTGCTTCCTGCGGGTGGACACGTCAAAACGTCACCATCCTAAGTCGGAAAGGGAGCGTCTCAAATTGACTTTTCAGACGCCCCCCTTGTTAAGACTACTCTTTTCTTTGTTTTTTAGATTTTAAAATCATCACAAGCAGCAAAATAATCACGATCACTAGGAGTGCAATAATAATGACCATCGTCCAAGGAAATGAATCAGGCTCAATCTCCAATTGTCCGCGTGCTTCCATTTTTTCTTGCGTTTCTTCCACTTCTTCATTCCCAATTGAAATCGTCTCCTCGTAGGTTTGAGCAGTGCCATTAACATCAAGAGTAGATGCAATTTGGTATGTACCAGGCGCCAAGGTGCCCCCGGTCCACCGAATCGGATAATAAAAGGATGACATCGGTGCCATCTTAAGTGCTGCAATGTTCCCAGTAATCGAAAACTCTGCATCATCTTGTTTCGTAATCTCATACGTACCAGAAATTTCTGGAACAATTACTGGATGGGTGTTTTGAATTGGAACCAGAATCGCTGTTTGTTCAGCTGAAAATGTTGGCGTGCCTTCCAGCTTTACAGAGGGTGTTTCCCCGTAATCTGTAACATCCACCTGCACACCTAGGTTAATGGCGCGATATTGGTCAATCAACAGCTGGGAATTATCCTCTCCACCAGCAAATTCTTCTGTCTTTTGAAACACCTTAAATTCCATACTCCCCAGTAAAGTTCCTGTGATATCGGGTACTGCAACAGAAAACTCCAAGACTTCTGATCCGGAAGGTCCCAGCGTAATTTCTTCCGTTGGGGTTGTCGTTGCATCTCTAAATTGGTATCTTTCATCCGTGATTTCCGTTCCTTCTATAACTGGTTCTTCCTGATAGATAATACCCTGACTGCCACTATAGGCATTTAAACTACGAATCGCAATGGTTAATTCTTGATCGCTATCATTAATGACTCTTGCCTGTAATGTCACCGTACTATTAGGTTGTGCAGTGATGTGGTAATATCCTTTATTTCCTATTTGAGATTTAGGAAAAATCGGCTCTACATGAAATTCAAATTCATTTTCGTCTGCATAAATCGTATTTCTAGGGAACAATATGAGGACAAAGGCAAAGAAGAACAAAAAATACTTTTGAGCTTTCATAAATCCACTCCTATAAAAAAAGTCCCCCTTAGTATGGAGGACTTGAAAGAAATTAATCATCTATTAAGGTGCAGTATTTAAAGTAACAGTTGCTTCTGATTTATAAGTTTTTGCGTAAGCGTCCGCTGGAATTACTAATGTCACACCAAGATTTGATACATCATATGATCCCATACCGCCTGCATCTGCTGCAGATAAAATTTTAACGTCACTCTCTGTATCTAGAGCTGTTTCCACTGCTACCGGTGTAATAGTGCCCACATCAGAAGAAGTAGCATCAAGTTTTGTTACTTCCGGTGCTGTTGAAACGAATAATGAATTCATTGCTATTGCTTTTCCATTTGCTACATATTCACCAGCAATATCCACTTCTTTGAATTGTGTAAGATTTAAAGTTAAATCCCAACCTGCACCAGTTCCTCGTGCATCGATAATATCTCCAATTGTCCAGCTTGCAGAAGTTGTTTGTTTAGTACCGTCCAAAGATGCAGCTAATTGGCTGAACCCGATTGCTCCACCAGATAATTCTCCGCCAGAAATAGTTGATGCTGTTTGTTGAGCTGCAAATGATTGTGTGCTGAATGCTGTTGCTGCAATTCCAAATACAAGAGCTGTAGCGATTACTTTTTTGAATACTGATTTTGTCATTTTATTTCCACCTTTCGATTGGTTGTTTAATAGATTTATAGAAACGTTAGAAACGTGCTTATCTTTTTTCACTCGAAAAATCCCTCCAAAATAATTTAATTTGAATTGGAAGAATCTTGAATTTACTCATAACCAATCGAGTATCATTCTCCATTCTTTTCGCAACCCAGCCACCAATAGCGTATTACCTTAGGTCTGTAGCTTTGCGCCGTTGCCTTTCAACAACTTTGCCTTTTTCGGAATGAGAACGATTTTGACTCTCTCTATCTTTGTCGAATTTTGTCGTCCATCAATCTCTGAAACTAATATACTATGAAGTAATATAAGTTGTATAGGTATAAAATATTACCAATTAATTTACCTTGTGAATATGTAATTACGATTTTTGCATACTAAATAAAAATACCTAATCCTTTTAACTATCAGGATTAGGTAGATATATATATTTACTTCTTATTAATATTTACTGACAGCTCAATAAAGTAATTAATCGAATCCGGATTTGCAACGGAACCGCGATTTACTACTTTTTCTACCGGCTGCCCTAACAGGATTTTACGAATGGGCACTTCAAGCTTCTTCCCGCTAAAGGTTTTCGGTATTTCTGTTACTTCATATATTTCATTTGGTACAAAACGTGGCGATACTTTTAATTTAATTTCTGATTTAATCGTTTCTTTTAGAGTTTCATTTAAAGCAGCGTTCGATTTCAAAACAACAAACAAGGCTAAAAAAGAATTTCTGCCAAGATACTCTAAATCTACTACCAAGCCTTCTATTATTTCGTCAAGCGCTTCAACTACACGATATATTTCACTAGTCCCCAGTCGAACGCCCTGACGATTTATAGTCGAATCAGATCGACCAAAAATCACGCTGCTCCCCTTTTCATCGATTTTAATCCAATCGCCATGGCGCCAAATTCCCGGGAACATTTCGAAATAGCTTTCAAGATAACGCTCATTTTCTTTGTCACCCCAGAAGTACAGTGGCATGGATGGCATCGGGGCTGTAATGACGAGCTCGCCGACTTCATTTAATACAGATTCTCCTTCATCATTAAAGGCTTGTACATTTGCACCCAATGCACGCGCTTGTATTTCCCCAGCGTATACCGGCAGCACTGGGCAACCGCCTACAAAGGCTGCACAAATATCCGTCCCGCCACTCGCCGATACAAGCCATAAATCCTTTTTCACATTTTCATAGACCCAGGAAAAACCTTCTACAGATAGAGGGGATCCTGTAGAATAAAGTGCCTTTAATCTTGAAAATTGGTTCGCTGTATTCGGTTTCACACCTGTTTTCATGCAAATATTCAAGAAAGCAGCACTTGTCCCAAAGAACGTAATACCTACTTCATCGGCAAAATCCCAAAGCACGTTCATATTCGGGTATGCTGGACTGCCATCATAAAGGACAACGGTTCCACCTGCCAGCAGTCCTGCCATTAAAAGATTCCACATCATCCAGCCCGTCGTTGTAAACCAGAAGAACACATCATCTTGATCGATTCCTTGTTCCACTGCTATTGTTTTAAGATGCTCGATAATAATGCCGCCCTGCCCTTGAACGATCGGCTTAGGCAACCCTGTTGTTCCAGAAGAGAATAAAATCCATAAAGGATGGTCAAAAGGAACAGCGTCAAATTTCAGCTCGGCGTTTTGGCTTAGCATTTCATCCCAGAAGACTGTACGATCATTTGATATGGAAGTCTCACTTTTTATATAAGGAAATAAAATTGTTTTAGTTAATGAAGGCAATTCTGCTTGCAGCTCGGCAACGCTTTCTAGCCTATTATGAATTTGGCCATTATATGAATAGCCATCTACCGCAAATAAAACAGTTGGTTCAATTTGTTTAAAGCGATCGATCACACTGCCTGTTCCAAAGTCCGGTGAACAAACAGACCAAATGACCCCCATACTTGCACAGGCCAAAAAGGCAATTACGGTTTCAGGAATATTCGGCATATAGGCTACGACGCGATCACCTTTTTTTACGCCAAGGCTTATTAAATATTGCCTAACCTTGGCCGTCTTTTCCTCAAGCTCTTTCCAGCTTATCTCTCGATGTGAAACCGTTTCCGATTTAAAAATCAATGACGGTCGGTCTTCCCGACTGTTTCGGAATACATGCTCGGCATAATTTAACGTCGCCCCACTAAACCATTTCGCCCCCGGCATTGTTCTAGATGCCAATACTCGTTCATAAGGAATGTGTGATTTTATATCGCAATACTTCCAAATGCTTTCCCAAAACTGTTCAAGCTCATCAACCGACCATTTCCATAACTCAGTAGGATTTTGTAGCGCAAGACCGTTTTCTGCATTTACCCAATTCCTAAAATGAGTAACGCTGGAGCTGTCAATTTGTTGTTTTGATGGCTCCCATAACAACGTTCCTTCTGTAACCACTTTCATTTATTCCCCTCCTATATCTGTAGGATCTATTAAATAAAAATACACTCTATTATAGTTTATTAATATGAATGTAATTTATTACTCTTAATCTACCAAATACTTTCGTTACCATTCTCGTATCTTTTACACATCCCTACTTTATA
>DAMDNS010000258.1:0-4680 GCA_032083605.1 Ureibacillus sp. | reverse complement strand
CAAATCTGAAATAAGAGAAGAATATCAATAATTCCGAATATAGCTGTTTTAACAATTATCTTTCTGTAGTATAGGCTAAAAATTCAAAATTCTTACACGAAAGGTATTGCATTTAGTTTTAGAAAAGGTTATCATGGAAATTAATTAAATAATCACTTATTTCAAGAACTTTTGAAGTAAGGATAGAGGAGCAAAAACCATTAGTACACAGTAAGAGGATGATGAGATCCTGGGAGGACTGTTGAAAGGGGAATTTGCCGAAGCTTTTGAGAACTCATATTCTCTAGAGCTGGTTCTGTTGTTGAACAAATGCAGGACTGTCATATAGGTTTCTATATGGAGGGCTATCTTACGCAAGGAAATGAATTTTGTTTCTTCGCAACAACGAACCCTCGTTGTTGCTTTTTTGCGTTTACTTATCTATCGCCCTTCTCCCTCTATTTTCTTAGAAGACTAAGGTAATCTAGCCTGTCAAACTTGCTAAATGCCCTAGTTAACCCGGAAGGAGAAAAGAAGGTTCAGCCTTTCTTTTCTGCTAAAAAAATAAAAGGATGTGGAGAAGTAATGAATTTCGGAAAAATTTTGACTGCTATGGTGACACCATTTGATGCGACTGGTGAAATCGATTGGAATGCTACTGGAAACTTAATTAATTATTTAATCGCCAACGGAACTGATGGATTGGTTGTATCAGGTACAACTGGAGAATCGCCAACTTTAAGCGAACAAGAAAAACTTGATCTATTTAGATTTACTGTAAAAGTAGTAGATGGCCGTGTCCCTGTTATTGCCGGTACAGGCTCTTACAACACTAGAGATTCGATTATCTTAACGAAACAAGCAGAAAATGCAGGTGTAGACGGCATCATGCTTGTTACTCCTTACTACAACAAACCTTCCCAAGAAGGCATGTACCAGCATTTTAAAGCAATTGCACAAAGTACTTCATTACCAATTGTTCTTTACAATATTCCTGGTCGAAGTGTTGTAAATTTATCAGTTGAAACTGTCGTTCGCCTATCAGCTATCTCCAATATCGTTGCGATTAAAGAAGCTAGCGGCAATTTAGATGCGATGGCAGAAATTATCGAAAAAACACCAGAAGGCTTTTCCTTATACAGCGGTGATGACGGCTTAACTTTACCAACTTTATCGATTGGTGGAACAGGCGTTATCTCGGTTTCAGCTCACATTATCGGTAACGAAATGCAAGCAATGATCCAAAAATTCCAAAGCGGCGACATAGCTGGTGCGGCAAAAGATCATCGCAGACTTTTACCAGTCATGAAAGCTTTATTTGCAACACCAAACCCGACATCAGTCAAAGCAGCTTTAAATTCAAACGGAATTCCTGTTGGCGGTGTACGTCTACCTATGGTTCCATTAACTGCTGAAGAACTAGCTTCATTAAAATCCGTGTTAAATACATTAGAAAAAGTGAATATATAAGTTATATGATGAACAGGATCCTTGATGATCCTGTTTTTTAGTGCAAAAATACCGTTTGCTTTGATTTCGTTTCGAAAAGGCAGTTCATTAAACAAAATAGAACCAGGCAAGAGAAAACACAATCTTTTCCCTTACCTAGTTCAATTAAAGCACTAACACTATACCCCAGCTTCTAGCGATTTACTTTTCGTCCAAGTCCTGTATAAATAACTCACCAAGTTTTTTAATGCCTTCTTCAATTTTTTCAGGTGTGCTGGATGAGAAGTTTAGGCGTAGATGCCTGCTGCCATCGTCGGGATTTTTGCAGAAATGAATTCCTGGAACAAAAGCCACTTTATATTCGCTAGTTGCTCTTTCAAATAGAGCTAGAACATCAGGTTCACCAGGTAACTCTACCCAAATGAAAAGTCCACCTTCTGGCTTTGTAAATTTCGTTCCTTCGGGGAAGTACTTTTCAATACTTGTTACCATTGCATTCAGTTTTTCAGCATATATAGCATTTATTTTTTTTAGATGGTCTGGTAAAAGCCCTCTTTCAAGGAATTCCGCGCAGATTCCTTGCGTTAAATTGGCAGTATGAGTATCTGCCCCTTGTTTAGCGACTGTTAGCTTTTGAATAATTTCCGCCTCTGCCAATACAGTACCGACACGTAATCCAGGAGAAATGATTTTCGCAAAGCTATTTAACAAAACAACGTGGCCTGTTTGATCGAACGTTTTAATAGCTGGTAACGCTTCACCTGAATAGCGCAGATCACAGTAAGGATCATCTTCCAAAACAATCACATTGTATTCCGATGCTAATTCTGCTATTTTTTGACGACGATCTAATGGCAATGTCCGGCCAGTTGGATTTTGGAAGGTAGGAATTGTATAAATCATTTTTGGATTATGCTCTTTTATTTTTGCTTCTAAATCTTCCATGATCAAGCCATGCTCATCCATTGCAACAGGAATCGATTTAACAAAATACTTATTAAATGTTGAGAATACACCCAAGAATGTAGGAGATTCCACTAACACTACATCTCCCGGCTCAAGAAAGGCATCCGCTAATAAATGAATACCTTGCGAGGCTCCAGTAGTTATAATGACATTTTCACTTGATCCCTTTATCCCTTTAGGATGTACGATATGCTTTAAGTAGGCTTCTTTTAAAGGTCTCCATCCTTCCGTAATGCCATACTGCAGGATCTGGTGACCATTTTCACTTAATAGCTTATCTGTAATTTCCTTGATTTCTTCGATTGGGAATGACTCATTTGCAGGGCTTCCTCCTCCAAATGAAATCATTTCCGGGTCTGCCATCGCTTTAAAAATTTCTCGAACAGCACTTGATGATACTTCCCCCATACGGTTGGCGAATTTGTACATATTGAAACTCCTTCCAAAACTTAATATTTATCATACTTCCTTGAATGCTGATTTGAACTCAGCTAATTTAGATAATATTTCGCTAATTTTTATAATGACGTCTATTCTTTAATGATTTAGTAAAGAATAGTGTCGGAGGTGATACTTATGGCAAAGCGAAATAAGCCCCTTAAGAAAGGCAAAAAGGATAAAAAGGTAAATAACCGTGAAGAAATCGCAGTAGAACAGGATGTCGCTGCAGCTGCACAAAAAAATGCTCAGCAAAAAAGCAAAAAGAAATAAGTAAAACACACATACAATAAAACATTTTCTTAAGGGTCTCTTTCGTATAAGAGTCCTTTCTTTTTAATTACATGCTATTTCAAACCTTCACCAGCCATGAATTTACCCTCTTGTTTAGTTTCTTCTAATCTTTAAAACGCCATTTACAACAAAGTTTGGTCTTTGGTCGTTCATTACCGCTTCTGCATTGGACCAAATATTTTCATGGGCTCTATAAAAGGTGCTTGATGTAATTCCTCCAATATGCGGAGAAAATAATACTTTATCCGCCACCTCTAGTGGGAGATTCACTAATGGGTTGTCCTTTGTAGTCGGTTCAGGATAAACCGTATCAAAAGCGGCACCTGCAATTTCACCATTGATGATGGCTTCGCGCATCGCAATATTATCGACAATCTCTCCTCGGGCCGTATTGACAATGTAGGCTGATTTCTTCATTTTCCTTAAAAATTCTTCATTGATCATATCCGTTGTTTCCTCAGTGACAGGTACATGAATACTGATGATGTCACAGTTGTGAGCTAATTCATCCAACTCCAAATATGTAACATGGTACTTATTTTCAATTTCTTTCGAAAGCCTTGTTCTGCTGTAATAGTAGAGAGTACACTCAAATGGATAAAGACGTGCTGCTGTTGCTTTGGCAATATCTCCAAAGCCGATTAACCCTATTTTACAGTCTGCAATTTCAGTAATTCCTTCGACCATCGCTTTTTCTTTTGTTTGTAGTTGATTGCCGTCGCGCACATTTCGGTCCCCAGATACAACCTTCCTCAATAATCCAAGCATCAGCAATACGGTCTGTTCAGCTACCGCCCCTGCGTTTACTCCTTTATTATTGCATACATATATTCCACGTTCTTTCGCAGTTTGAATATCAATTGCGTTATATCCAACACCTTCTGAATGGATAAGACGTAAATTAGGAAGACTCTCGATAAGATGTTTACTAACCGGAGCAATCGCATCTACTAACAAAATGTCTGCATCATGTCCGTTTTCAATAATCTCTTCATTATCTGTGCCAATTGGAAAGTAGACAATCTCGGCCGTTTGTGTAATATCCTTTTCCGGCATATACTTTTTATATCGATCTTCGTTTCCAATCACTATTATTTTCATGGCTATTCCCCATTCGCAAATAAAATTTCAAGAATTTTCTATATCTTATTATTTTATTACTTTTCATCTAGTGAATCAATTTTAATAGAATTATACAACTCTAGACTAATTGAACTTAGGCGCAAAATCTTATACAAATTTCCATTAAATAAAAAATAACTCGGCTCTAAACTCTAGAACCGAGCTTTTCATTCTTCTTTTATAAACCTTACTTCATCATGTCCGCAGTTTTTGCAAACCATCAGGTGAGGGCAAATTTGATCTTTGGCTGTATTTGGGTAGCCATCTCCCATCTTGACAGTTTCTTCATCATTGTAATGACCGTATGGGTCCAGATAATCGGAAACCTTACCAGAATCGTCTAAACGGGTATTGCACTTTGGACATTCAACTTCCAACACTTTTAGTGAGTTACATAAAGGACAAATTGCCAACAGTATCACTCCTCATTCT
>DAMDNS010000257.1:0-4681 GCA_032083605.1 Ureibacillus sp. | reverse complement strand
TAAACTTACTACTTTGTTTATGACCCTAATAGTAGTTTCCGTATTATTAACTACTTTTATCCTATTATTTGCCTCCTATCAGTCTGAGAAGAAATCTTTGACAAATACATATCTATCACTTAATTCTTCTAAATCTGAGAAATTAAGTAGTTCCGTAAATTCTCTATTTAAATCCATGAGAATCAGCCTGCAGGAAACAACCAATTTTCTCGAAGAAAATCCTGATTTGACAGATGAGCATATTCAAGAACATCTTGAGCTTTTAAGGAAAAATAGCCGATACTTCAATTCATTAACATGGATTGATGAAACCGGTCTTGTTCGTAATATCGCTCCTATCAGTGTCGGTTTGAAAGGCGAATATATTACAGGAGTTACAAAAACAGTAGTTGATGCAAAGATGCAGGTGTTAACAGCCCCATACAAGGCACCGACTGGTCGTATTCTCGTTCTGATGAGTGAACCATTTTATGATCGTAAAGGTAATTATAAAGGAATCATAGGGGGCTCGATTTATCTACATGAACAAAATGTTTTAAACGAGATTTTAGGCAACGATATTGTTGATGAAAATGGCTCTTATTATTATGTAGTCGGCCCAAATGGCGAATTATTATTCCATCCCGAAACAAACCGTATCAGTGATACCGTAATCGGCAATCCTATCATTTCTAAAGTTGTACAAGGCCAAAGCGGGATGGAATATGTGACAAATAGCAAAAACATACCCATGCTAGCTGCATATAGCTACATTCCTGAAATTGGATGGGGAGTCGTCCAGCAAACACCGGTTTCCTATGTGGATGGACTGTTAAAACAACATATTCAAAATCTATTGTTAACTATACTTTTCCCTTTTATCATCTTACTCGTCGTTTCTTTAAATTTCGCTAGAAAGCTGACAAAGCCATTTATTGTTTTAGCAGATTTGGTAAATCAATTAGGAACAGATAAGCAAATTCAACTTCCTGATTTTAAATCTCATTGGAACCGGGAAGCGGATCTTTTAACAAAGAGCTTGATTATTGCCATTAAGGCTGTTGAAAATAATAACAATATTTTAGAAGAAGAAGCGATGACCGATGCTTTAACAAGACTGCCTAACCGAAAGAAGCTTACTAAAGTGCTATCCTATTTAGCTGCTGAAGGAAAAGTATTCTCATTGGTCGCCATTGATATTGATCGTTTTAAATCGATAAACGATACCTATGGACATCAAGAAGGCGATGAAGTGTTAAAATTTTTGGTGCAAACAGTTCAAGCTTCCATTCGAAAGACAGATTGTTTTTTCCGCTTTGGTGGAGAAGAATTTCTCCTATTACTTCCAGATACCAATGCAACAGAGGCTTATTCTGCTATGGAAAAAATTCGAACGAAAATAGAAAAAACAAATAGTCCGGTTGGTAAACCAATTACCGTTTCTCTTGGAATATCCGAATTTCCGACCCATTCCGATTCGCTGGATGATTTGTTTTTATTTGCAGACAAAGCTCTATACCATTCGAAAGAAAATGGAAGAAATCAAACTACCATATGGACACAGGATTGAGTCCGGTATTCCATAAAGCAAAAGGTTCCTTATCTCCAATTCGGAGCAGGAACCTTTTTTTATATCATTAATATTTCTCTTATATCTTCTTCAGTCAAAGTTGCTGCTACTTTCATATCCGAATCGACAATCTCGGAAATAAGATCGCGCTTTTTAGCTTGGAGAACATTCATCTTCTCCTCGATTGTTCCCTTTGCTACCAGTTTAATGACCTGGACATCATTTTGTTGCCCCATACGATAAGCTCGATCCGCTGCTTGGTCCTCCACTGCCGGATTCCACCAGAGATCATACAAAATAACTGTATCTGCCCCAGTTAAATTCAATCCCGTTCCACCAGCTTTCAAGGAAATTAAAAACAGCTCTCTTTCACCATCATTGAAGCGATTGCAAAGCTCCAGCCTTTCTTCTGAAGGGGTTTGACCATCCAGATAGAAATATGTTTGACCGCGTGCTGTCAGCTCTCTTCCAATCAGCTCCAGCATTTTAGTAAACTGCGAGAAAATCAACACTCTTCGCCCGCTATGTCTTGATTCCTCAAGAATCTGAAGCAGCTGTTCAAATTTGGCCGAGCTCCCCTTATATCCATCTACAAATAATGCCGGATGGCAGCAGATTTGGCGCAATCTTGTTAAGCCTGCCAAAATTCGGATTCGGTTCTTTCGGAAGGTTTCTTTATCTAAATGCTTTAAGGTATCGTGTCGTAATTTTGCCAGTAAAGCTGTATAAAGCTTCTTTTGCTCCGGCAGCAGCTCTGAAATTTCCATTGACTCATGCTTTTCCGGTAGCTCTTTAAGCACATCCTCTTTAATGCGGCGCAGCAAGAATGGCCGGACTCGCCGTGCAATCGACTTTCTTGTTAGGTGGCTATATTCCTCCAGCCCTTGGAAAAGCTGAGGAAACACTACGTGATAGATGGACCATAGCTCTTCTAGCGAATTTTCCACAGGTGTTCCCGATAAGCCAAAACGATTTTTCGACTTCAGCCTTTTAACCGTTTTTGCTGTTTGAGTATATGGGTTTTTAAAGCTTTGTGCCTCATCAAAGAAAACGGTATGGAAGGATTGCTTTTCATACCATTTGCTATCTCTGCGCAGTAATGGATAGGAGGTGATGATGACATCCATCTCATCTAGTTCCTGCAGCAGCTTTTCTCTTTCCAGCTGTTTCCCATCAATTACCACCGCTTGTACCTGCGGAGCAAATTTATTGAATTCCTGTAACCAGTTATAAGTTAATGATGAAGGACAAACGATTAGGACGGGAAGCTTTTGATCTCGAATGCTGGAAAGCTCCGACACAATGAATGCAATACTTTGCAGGGTTTTCCCAAGACCCATATCATCCGCCAATAAACCGCCAAAACCGTAGCTGGCAAGTGCCTTCATCCATTTGAAGCCCTGAATTTGATAATCCCTCAAGATAGCAGTCATGCTTTCTGGTACAGCAAATTCCAAGCTGCCTGGATGCAATAATTGGTGGACAAACTCACGGAAGGACTCCTCTGGCGAAAAGGCCTCGCTTTCTTCGATTAAATCAAGAAATTTCAGCCCTTCCAGAATCGGCATATTCAAGCTTGTTTCAAAATCATCTTCTTGTGCAGGTACACTAGTTAGAAAACGCTGGATTTCTTCCATTTCCTTTGACTCAAGGGACAGCAAGGAGCCATTCGGAAGTCGATAGTATTTTCGCTTGATTTCAAGCGACTTTAACAATTCCTTAATATGCTTGTCGGCAATCCCGTCCATTTCAAACTTGAATTCCAGCCAATCTGTCCGGTCTTTGGGAGCCTTTACTCTTATTTTAGGAAATGCATTTTCGCGTACAATACGAGTTCGAACAGCAGTAGTTGCGTAAACCTGAGCCATGCTTTGAAGCTTTGGCACTGTATGGTAAAGAAACTCATATTCCAATTCTTCATTTTGCATAAAATATCCGCCTTCAGTAATCGTAAATCCACTGTCCTCCATTAGCTTCAGGATTTCATCTTCTCTTTTGTAATCCCGAATAACCATCGGGCCAATTGGCGTTTCCCGACTTTCTAATGGCTGTATCACCATATTCTCATAATGAAATTCAAGTCCTGCAAGAAGTCGATTTCTTAAACGATCCAAGTAAACCTTCACAACTAGCGGTGTTTTCATAAAACGCTGCATTACCCCTCTAGACATCTGTACATTTCCGATTCTTTTTAAACCAGGCACCACTTTTTTCATAAAGAAATCGATTTGGTCTGATTTTATAGGAATGGCATTGGTCTCTGGCGTCACAATCATACTTCTCAATTGAACCAACCGTTCACAATCCTGTCCCTCTAATTGAAAGAGCTTTCCTTCACTCATTACCGCATTATAGGCCTCCAGAATTATTAACTCATAAAAACCCTTCATCTGCAGCTGATAATGCTGATTATTCTCCTCTAAATAGAATTGGATTGGAGGCGGGCCATCAACGAATTGCAAACTTGTATAGGAATAGTCCTCCTGCTCTAATGTCACATTGGGTGCATTAAGAAGTAAGGGCTTCAGACTAAGCCATGCCGACGGAGGGATAAGGACAATTTCATCGCCCACTGCATAAACAATGGCATCTGATTTTGCCTCTAAAAAAGCCCGTTCATCTTGAGCCACGTGAATCAACTGATGAATCAGTGCATCTTGTTCCCTTGAAAAACATTGAAGGTTTGGATCATATTCAATTGTTGAGGAGATAACACTTTGATTTCCTTCCCGGACATCCTGTAAAAACTGGCGTATATGATGTACCTTCGCAGAGGAAATTTGAAGTTCAACCCCAAGAAAATACTCGTCTTTTTCAACTTGAATGGGCTTTAGATTAAATCGGGCCTCTATTACTTCCCTATTTTCAAAATGTAGCTGATGCCCACTTTTCTGTATCTCTTTTTTCGTAAATAGTGTCAGAAAGTCACTTGTTAAGTCACCTTCGCCTTCCATACTATGTACTTCATCAAATGCAATTCCTTGTTTTTTCAATTCATATAGCGCAATGAGTACAGCTGCAATATGCTGACAGCTATGCTTGAAATTCGGCAATGTTGGGCAGCTGCAAGTAGAATGAAAATCTCCCCCACCGTTTTTTTCAATTGTCACCTGAAAATCCTCATTCCCCTTT
>DAMDNS010000256.1:0-4687 GCA_032083605.1 Ureibacillus sp. | reverse complement strand
TAGATTAGTCGCAAGTGCTCCTACTTCACGAGCAATAATTGTTCCACCACCAATGTCCCATGGCGATAATCTCATCGAAATATAAGCATCTAATTTCCCGCTGACCACGAAGGCAATTTCCATAGCTGCAGATCCATAGGAGCGAGTCCCTCTTACCGTATGAACTAAATCGATCATTTTCTCATGATTCACTCGCTTATTTGGTATAACCCAGCTGGCATTGATTCCAATAACGGCCTCTTCAATAGGCAAGGGTTGCAGCTTTCTTAAAGGAGAGTCATTATACCATGCCCCTTCTCCTTCGATAGCGTAAAACAAATCCTCTCTCATCACATCAAATATGTATCCCAGCTTCCCTACACCATCCACAAAAAAGCCAATCGTGATCATAAAATGGCGATGCTGCTTTACAAAATTCATGGTTCCATCGATTGGATCAATAATCCATACGGCACCATCCAGGGATTCGATTCCTTCTCCCATACCTTCTTCCCCTAAAATTTTGTGACTAGGATTGAAAGCTTTTATTTTATCGATAAAGAACAATTCTGTTTCTCGATCAATATTTGTCACCAAATCATTGGCATCTGCCTTTGTCTCGATTTTAATATCATAGGAAAAAGCATCACGAATTCTTTTACCTGCCTCAAAAATAATCTCCTTGGCAAACTTGTCTACTTTATGTAAATCCATTAAACTCCCACCTTCTTTGGACAATCCCTTTTTCATCAATAAGATTCGTACATGATATCCAAAATCTAAATGAATGATACCCTGCTTAGTATTCGAAAAATTCTTTTATTATTTCCTAGTATAACAAAAATCACTTGCAGTCAAAAAGATTGCAAGTGATTTTTAATAAAATATTAACTTGTTACACATATGCGTGGAGACCATCTAATTCATCCTGGATTTCCTTTAACCTTTTTTTGCTTTTTTCCATTTCTGATTCATCCTTATCTTGCATTGCTACGTATAAGGAGGCAAGCTCATAATCAAGCTCAAGACGTAAAACGTGTTCATATTGCTTTTCAATATCAACTTTACGTATAATTTTAATCATCTGTTTCATAGTAAATCACTTCCCTTTCATTTTTATGAAAATTTTAAGTCTCATGAAATGGTTTGTTACAAAATTTTTCCCAAAAAGCAGATAAAATAAACATGTAAATCAAAGAGGGGGCACAAATAAATGAACAAAATTAAATGGACAAACAAAGACTTCGAAGTATTCGAAATTGATGGTTTAGAACAACGTATGGAAGCTCTAACAACAGTTGTTCGCCCGAAGTTCCAGGAACTAGGTGAGATGTTTTCAAGTTACTTTAGCGCTAAAACCGGCGATGAATTCTTTCCTCATGTTGCTAAGCATGCTAGAAGAACAATTAATCCTCCTAAAGATTCATGGGTAGCTTTTGCTCCTTATAAACGTGGATATAAATCGCTTCCTCATTTTCAAATTGGGCTTTGGAATACACATTTATTCATTATTGTGGCAATTATTTATGAAGCACCTCAAAAATCTGAAATGGCAACTCGCTTACTTAACCATTTGGAGCTGTTTGATGAGTTACCAAACGATTTCATACTTTCAGGCGATCATATGTCACAAGACTCAATTTCTTTAAAAACAGGGCGTGAAAAACAGCTGGAAGAATTGCTGGTGCGATTAAGAGACGTCAAAAAGGGTGAATTTCTTGTTGGGCGTCACATTTCAAGAGAAGAAGCAAGCAAACTTTCATCTGAACAATTTTTACAGCTTACGGAAGAAACGTTTGAAGCATTAATGCCGATTTATAACACTATCATTGGGAAATAGCTACTTTTAAAGGCAAAGGTTAGAAACTAACTTTTGCCTTTAAAGTGCTTATTACGACTTCTCTGCTTTGTTATGTTATCCAGTAATTTAAAGGATGCTCGAGAGAAGTGCGTGTTTTGCTTTTGGTGTGTTGTATAATTAATATGCACAAGATACTGACAAACATTACATATTTCAACCAATTCTTTTTTATTTTTTTTGCGTAACACCAATCACCTTCCGAATCTCTTCAAAGGTATATGGTATTCATTCTCCTAAACTTTTTAATTCCCCTACTTAGTCATGTATTTTCTTAAGACTAGAGCCGATTCAAAAATTCAAAATGATTAAAAGAAGGATTTTCGGGTAAAGTCCTATGACATTATTCGACATTTATAGGGGTGTATTAAATTGAAACTTCATAATGGAACTTTATATTGGCCAACAACACTTACCACTCAATTTAGTTTAGAGTCTACAAAACAAGCCAAGAAACACTATGATGCTGTAGTGATCGGAGGCGGGATGTCTGGTTGTTTAACAGCTTATAAACTTATGAAACAAGGTTTATCTGTGGCAATATTGGAAAAAAGGAAGTTTGGACAAGGCAGCACTGCGGCAAATACGGGCTTGCTGCAATATTCAAACGATATTATGCTTTCGGAGCTTATCGAGCAAATCGGGGAACAAGAAGCAATTCAGTTTTATCAATTATGCTTAGAAGCATTGGATGATATGGAGAAGATCGTTAGCAAGCTGCCTCACGAAGTGGATTTCGTACGTAGACCGAGTATATATTACGCTAGCGAGGATACAGATGTAGCCAAGCTGCGCACCGAATACGAAACGTTGTATAAGAACAACTTCCCTTGCGAATTTTGGGACGAATCCACATTATCATTCTATATGCCCTTTAAAAAGCCTGCTGCAATCGTTACTTTTCAAGATGCAGAAATAAACCCATTAAAATTTCTTACAAGCTTATTAGTCTATTTACAAGATCACGGGGTCGATTTATTTGAAAACACGGCTGTAACCAATACGACTTATGAAAATCAGCTGGTTCATCTACAGACCAATACACACCCATTCAGGGCTAAAGATGTAATCTATACTATAGGCTATGAAAAGAAACAAAACGCAAAAAAAGAAGAGACCAAATTTAATAGGTCTTATGTGATGGTAACAAAACCTATCCATTCCGATATGCATTGGCACCATAAAGCCTTGATTTGGGAAACAAGGAGACCTTATCTGTATTTACGTACGACAGCCGAAGGAGCTATTATGGTAGGAGGAATGGATGAAAATATATCGGAGGCTCCTGTAGATGGGAAAGTAATCGAAAATTGTGCAGATAAGCTATTAAAGCAGGCCAAGGCATTATTCCCGCATTTAGATTTAGAAGTTGATTATTGCTATGCTGCAACCTTTGCTGAAACGCAAGACCAATTGCCATTTATTGGTGAACACCCATCGAAACCCCATCATTATTATCTGCTTGGATACGGCGGGAATGGTACCGTGTATAGTGCACTGGGTTCTAAAATAATTTGTGATTTAATTACAAAAAGAGAAAACAACACATCAGACACGGTCTCTCTCAAAAGAAAGGACTCTGATAGAAACTCATTTTCATCTATAGCCTAAACCTTTTGGATGATAAACTTCTTATTAAAGACTCTCAACTTAAAAAGAGGGTGATTTCATAGGAACGTCTTTTAACGCCCTTTTAAATCACCCTCCCTTTATTTACAATTTGATAATTTTCCCATCTTCTTGCTCTTTTGTTTGCTTTACCACTTTATAGCTAACATAGCCACTTACCTCTTCAAACTCACGAAAGACGGTTTTTTCCTCTGCCTGTGAAGGGACAATTTCTTTAAATCGACGGTATCTCACCAGCATTTCCTCTCTTTTTATTCCTTTTTCATATGCTTGCTCAACGCCTTCAAAAAAGCGAATAACATCAACAATTTCTGCTGTTGTCCAATCTGTTGAAAATGGATATGAGTATTCCATAGAAAGACCCTACCTTCTTAGTTTAATGACCCCATTTTACTCTGATTGCTTCAGCTTGTGCAACCATTCGGCTAATTAGCTCCTGTACAGTCGGAACATCCTCTATCATTCCGGTTACTTGACCTGCCCAGCCAAAACCACTTGCGTCATCTCCATCATATATAAATCGTTTATTTGCCTCACCGCTTATATGATCTTTTAAAGCTTCATAAGTAGGAGTGGCCTTTTCAATTTCTAAAATTTTATCCGTAAAGTCATTTTTTAGGCATCGTGCTGGTGCACCAATCGACCTTTTAATAATAGTAGTATCTGTTTCTGTACTTTTTAATAAGCTATTTATATATTCTGGTGAAGCATGGACACATTCCTTCGTTGCTATAAATCTTGTCCCCATTTCAATCCCCTCTGCACCAAGGGCGTGTGCAGCCATCCAGCCCCGCCCATCGCCAATTCCACCTGATGCAATAACTGGAATGGATACACTATCCACCACTTGCGGAACAAGCACCATCGTTCCCACATCGTCACGCCCCAAATGGCCGCCGCCTTCTTGCCCTACTACCATTACAGCATCCGCACCAAGCTGTTCTGCCTTTTGTGCCTGACGTTTTGCTGCGACCAATACTAATTTTTTTATATCCGTTCCTTTTAATAAGTCAAAGATAGGTGCCGGATTTCCCCCTGTCATTGAGATAACAGGCACATTCTCTTCAATGGCAACCTTGACCATTTCTTCATAGCCTTTGCCATACATGCCGATTGCAAAGTTGACTCCAAACGGCTGATCCGTTTTTTCCCGAACTTTATGTATTCCATCTCTAAGCAATTCTGGAGATTTTAAACTCATCGCGGTTATTTGACCTAAAC
>DAMDNS010000255.1:0-4688 GCA_032083605.1 Ureibacillus sp. | reverse complement strand
TGGATTATCTATCCTGAAAGAGACATGGGGGAACGTGTTGCCAATCAGCTGCTTTCACCAAACATGCTGAATTATATTGAACTATCCAAGGACTATAATATAGAAGAAGTTATTCTGCCGAAGAAAATGGTGGGGAAAAGCTTGAAGGAACTTGATATTCGTGCGCGATTTAAAGTAAGTGTCATCGCAATTTTAAGAAGCAGCGATATTATTGTTTCACCCTCTCCAGACGAGCTGCTTCAAAACGAAGACATTCTGGTGACAATTGGAAATCGAAATGATTTAGCGAAGTTTGCTAGTTTAGAATAATGTTTCTACGTGAAGAGGGGCTGCCATTTAGTATGGCTGCCTCTTTTTTTAAAAGAGTAACAGGTTAATGAAGTTAAGATGCAGAACAATACACATAAGTCGAAATCATGGAGGACTATAATGAGCAAATTCAGTTTGTTTGGCAAGTTTACGGTGCAAGAAGGAGAACGTGACACAATGGTCGAGATTTTGCTGGAAGCGGCGGAATCGATGGGAAATTTGGAGCAATGTGAGATCTATCTCGTGAATGTTTCGGAAAACGAGCCCGATTCAGTTTATGTCTATGAAGTATGGAGCAACGAAGAAGCCCACCAAGCATCTCTAGCGCTAGAAGCAACTCAGACACTGATCCAACGTGCCAAACCAATCATTACAGGGATGGAGAGAATCAGTACTTTAAAAGCAATGGGCGGGAAGGGCATTTCACCTGATTCCAATTAGGGCATAATTGTTTCAATCGAAAGGTTCTGTTTTGGAGTGCAAAAAGTGGAAAACAGGTTAAATGCATATGAAGAAGCATGGTTATTCATTCATTATGGATTCGCCATGCTTTTATATTTCTTAAAACTGTAATGTCCTTAAAAATCAGGCTGTTAGTAAGCTTGGTTAATTTCATGTAGGTTTAGTCGGAGAATTTCCGTCTAATGTATAAAATGGAGGCTTAAGAAGCAGATATAAACGGAAATTTTCCGATTAACTGCTCTAAATAAGGCAAAATTCAAAGATTTGGGTAAAATAAACGGAAAAGCGCCCTTTATTAGAGGAATAATCTAGGGATTTTTTAATTTAAACGGAAATTTTCCCTTTATTTTCAAATACACTGAAAGATAACGGAAGTATCCAAAAAGAGGCCATCGATTAAGTAATTTGAAAGTAAAATGGGAGTTGCTCTTATTTTTCTTTTATCTGTTCCCGAATCCTTTGCAGGTCCTCGAAGGATAATTCACCAAGGGATTCTTTTATTTCTTCCTCAATCAGCTTTCTATTTCTTTCCTGATATGTTTTGCGCCATTCCCGAAGACCCTCTGTTTTGTCGAAAAGGTATTCAATATCGATTTCTTCATTTTCTTCATCCGCCAGATAATCTAAAACTGCTGCCAGCATCCGTGTAAGTTGATCAACCTCATTTTGTAAAGCATTTGTTGTTTCCTCCGTATTTTCAGGTATTGACTCTTCATTAGTCTGAGAAGTTTTTCGTGGCATCGTGTCGCTCCTATTTTTATATAGTATAGGTTTAATATGCCCAACAACATAAATTCATAAAGCTTTAAACAAATAAATTGAAGTGTAATATGAATAGCTCACTTTAGATGATAAAATAGGTAAATAATGTTATTTTGATTCTGTGAATATGGGGGGATTGAGTGATCAAACATATTTTAACTATTTGCATGATTTTCTTGTTGCCAGCAGTCGCCATTCAGCTTCTTATTAGCTTAGTGTTCAAGATAGAATTCGATTGGGGCTATATTTATATAATGACGATATTCAGCCTTGTAGCGGCAATTATATTGATTAGTGCCCACGATATAAAAGGAAGAACCAAAGAGGAGACAAAAAGGAATTATACTGCCTCGGTGCCAAGTGCTCCAATGATTGTTTTAACTCTTATTTTGGCTTTGAACACTACTATTACAGTCGGGGGTTTAGAAAAAGAGACGCTGTTTATCCGATTCGCGGTGTTGTTTGCCATATTTCTACTCGCTTTTTTAAAATTCAAATTCTATATCGAAGAAAAAACGCTTACCTATGAAATTATGCTTTTTGCAATCCTGCTTTATAAAAGAAGAGTACACCCGGATGAAATAAAACATATAAAATTTATCCGAACTGGCTGGGCTGGAAAGGGTGCGATTATTAAAGTCAAAAAAGGATTCAGCATCCGTGTGATTAATTTTAAACCGGCAACTGTTTGTCCCGATTTAAACGCTTTTGCAGAAAAATATACAATCTCAATTTCCAAAACATATGATTATATTTTATTAGATAAATCCTCTCGACAGCCATCGTGAACGTTGGAATAAGTGGGTTAATAAAGAGATAGGAGAAATTTATGGTTATTTTTAATAAGCTTGTTCGAGATAAAATCCCTCACATCATTGTAGATAGTGGAGAAATCTGTGAGTTTGCTATATTGGATCACGAAACTTTTTCAGTAGAGCTAAAGAAAAAACTCCAAGAGGAAGTTGAAGAGTATCTCGCTTCTTCACATGATGAAAATGCCATTGAAGAACTGGCTGATATCGTGGAAGTGGTTCATTCTTTAGCAAAAATGCACAATGTCAGTATGGAAGATGTTGAAAAAGCACGCCAGAAAAAGCTTGAAGTGCGAGGCGGATTTGATAGTAAATATTTTTTGATAAGTAAAAAATAGTTATTAATTTAAACGACTATGTGGAAAAAAATTAAATTAAAATAGCGAATACGCTTTTATACTAAGCTTCTGAACGTTTCGCTCTCTTCCATTGCGAGTAAATATCAAATAATGAAATGAAGACTATAACCCAAATAAACTCATTATCGAAAGAAATCCCCGAAGCTGATTCGCCTCCTAGGAGAGGAAAAACTATCATTAAAATTAGTATGTATAAAACCAAGACCACTTGCCATTTAAAATTCGCCTTTAGGTCTGCAGGAGTGTTCTTTTTTAATACAAACCTGAATAAGAGTGCTCCTAAAATAAGAAGAACCAAAACTCCTTTTGGAATCGCAGCTGCAAATGGCACGTTAGGGAAGTAGTCATATATGAATAAAAGGGTAATAGCCAAAATAAATATCGAGTCGAAAGTTTTGAAAAATTTAATAAGATTCCCCCCCTTTTGGTAAAGTATAGCATAACTTTTAACTGATTATTGAGAAGGGGGACTTACAAAAATAAGCCCGCGTAACTCCAATAGAGTAGAGTGTCGCGGGCTAGAGGCAAGACTTATTTTATTGTGGCTGAACGGGTTCTGTCATTTGTCCGCCAAATGGTAGCTCCACGCCAAGCTCATCTAGTTGTGCTTGGGCTTCTTCCTGTGAAATGGTGCCGTTGCGTTGTTGGTCCATGATGCTTTGAACTTTTTCTCGTGTTTCATCATCCAGGTTTGCGAACATGTCACCACGACCGCCTCCTGTGCCGCCAGGTCCTCCAGTTGGGAGCTCCACGCCAAGTTCAGCCAGTTGTGCTTGGGCTTCTTCTTGCGTAATCGTACCATTTTGTTGTTGTTCCATGATGCTTTCGGCTTTTTCCTTCGTTGCATCATCCAAGTCTGCGAACATGTCACTTCGATTGCCTCCTGGAATTCCACCTGCGTTACCAGGGCCGCCCATACCAAATTGACCAGAAGCACCTTGCTCAGTAATGCCAGATTCATTGAGCCAAGTCACAGCATCAGCAATCGTGAATTCGACTTTATTTGTTGCAGCCTGATAGTTTTCATCTGTATATAAGCCGTCAGTTTCAGAGCCAGTTGAAGTCCCGCCTGATGAAAGGGTATACGACGCATCCTTCGTTAATTCCGGTGAACTGATTACTACCGATTGATAGTCTTTTTCCGGAGCAAATGTCACAATCGGGTTTCCGTTGCTATCTTCCAGCTGTAATACGGTTCCGGCCACTTGTGCTTCAGTGAAAGTCATCATAATCGAGCTTTGGGCTGAGTCATCAGATGTAGCCATTGCCATGCCGGCGCTTCCAGTCGCGATCAGTAGCCCGCCATCAATCGTAAAGCTTTGATCATAGTCTAGCGAAGCATTGTTGTTATTCGTTGGACCGCTTACGATAACTGTACCGTCTGCCATTGAAATCGAACCATTGGAATCAAGGCCATCTCCCATTGCATTGACATAAACATAGCCCCCGTTAATCGAAAGAACATTTTCTTCCGTGTTTTCTGTTGCTGCAAAATCACGACCTGAACCGTCATTGCCCCCACCGATGTTAATGCCGTCATCCATTGCATTTACGTGAATTTCTCCATCAGCTATCGTAATACTTTTACTTTCAATTCCTTCATAGCTTTTCGCAACATTAATCGTTCCGCCCTTAGTTAAAATCGAAGTATCAGCGTGGACTCCATCATCACCAGTCGATAATTTTAGCTCTCCGCCAGTAATCGTAATCGAGTTATTACTATGAACAGCATCATCTAACGCATCAATCGTAAAACTTCCTCCGCCGATTGCCACTTCCACAGCCGCTTTCAGGCCTTTCGTACTTTCGGAATTGGTTTCAGTGCTTGTACTTGTCTCCGTTTCACTAGGCATGCCAGGCATCATATTATTTTTATTTGTTTCAATTGTTTCTGGGCTACCGCCACCGGATGTGATGGTAAAGTCTCCATCGGCAATTAAGAGTGAAGTCTCTGCTTGTATCCCGTCATTCGCGGATTCAATGT
>DAMDNS010000254.1:0-4711 GCA_032083605.1 Ureibacillus sp. | reverse complement strand
TAGAGAGGATTTGTTTCAGATGAAAGATTTTTTTAGTAAGCTATTAACTGGCATGAGTTTAGGAATCGTGGTTTGTTTAATTCCAAATGCTCTAGTGGGAGAAATTTTAAAATTAGTTATTCCTTATATTCCATTTTTGGAAACCGTTTTAAATGCATCAGTAATTGTTATGAGCCTGCTTCCAGTGATTATTGGGGTTATGGCAGGTATTCAATTTAAATTAACGCCTATTCAAACTTGTTCAGTTGGATTAGCCGCTTTTGTCGGCAGTGGTGTAACTACTGTTATGGAAGATGGCTCTATCACTATGGCAGGCATTGGAACAGTTATTAATATTGGTTTAACAACAGCTCTTGCGATAATATTTGTACAATTTCTAGGAACAAGATTAAACGACTGGACTTTACTTGCAATGCCAGCTTTAACGATATTTATTCCAGGCTTGATTGGATTCTCTATACTCCCATATGTTCAAAATAGCTCGCTTTTAATAGGTAACGGTATTATGTATGTTACAGATCTTCAACCAGTCTTAATGGGTGCTCTTATTGCGATGATTTTCTCTATCCTAATTATTTCTCCAATTTCAACAATTGGGGTTGCAACAGTCATTATGCTGTCCGGTGTCGGCGCTGGTGCAGCTAATCTTGGGGTGTGTGCCTCTGGTGTAGGAATGTGTATTGCCAGCTATCGTTCAAATAATTTCGGTACAGCAATTGCACATGTGGCATCAGCAAAAATCCAAATGCGCAACTTCATTATGAAGCCAAAAATCGCCTTGCCAATGATTTTAACAGCAGCAATTTTAGGGGGGCTTGCAGGTATATTTCAGATTGAAGGAACGCCTTACAGTGCTGGATTTGGTCTAGCTGGTTTCATTGGCCCTCTGAAATATTTAGATATTGTTGGATGGCAGCTTGAAAGCATCATTATTTCTTTAACATTATTTATCGGATTACCAATTCTTTTAAATCTAGTGTTTATCAAGATTTTTGAGTCGAAATTAAAATGGGTAAAATCAGATGACTATAAAGTAAATTACGAATAAGACATGCCCCCCTATTCTGCAAGAGTAGGGGGTTTGTTTTTTCAAAGGTGAGAATCCTCACAAGTTTTGATTAAAACGGTTAATCCGTTCCTTTAATACACTTTTACGGGAATAGCCATAGCGCAAATACAAATTTTGAAGCTCAATTTCATGTGCCTTATTAACTTCTCCATCAATAGTTGTATAGCGAACAATGGTAGCTGTTACTTTAAAACCCAGACTTTCAGATAGAGCCTGAAATATTCGTTCAATAGTTTTCACAGTTATGTGTTCATTTTGTTTATTGCCAAGTCCTAGCCATACATAATACACTTCTTTACTTGTAGGCAATAATTCCTCTGTTTCATACTGATATAATTCAAGCCAGTTCAGGATAGATTTGGACAAAGGCAGCTTCCTGAACTTTTTATTTTGAACAATTGTCATCTCTTTCTCTTTTAGATGAGACCATTTCAGCCCCACGATTTCCGATGGTTTTACGCCAACCTCCAGCATAATATTGACTATGCAAAAATTCCTTAAACCAATCCACTTGTATTCATGATCCGTAGCTGATTCAAAAAATTCAAACCAATAATTTGAAACCAATTGTACCTGCTTGGCGGACAAAGTTTGAATTGATTTCGTTTCCAGCTGCACAGGTTTTAACAGGTCTTCAGGAATATCATCTATTAGATTACGCTGTTTCAAAAATGATAAAAAATAATGTAAAGACGACCTTTTTCTATTAATACTGGCAGCTGAGGCGTATTTTTCATCTAGAAATTCATTGTAGGATTGAGTGATTGTGTTTATTGATTCTTCAAAACTATAGTGGGATTCCTCCATAAAATTTAAGAATTGCTGAGTATCAATGGAATATTGCTTAATTGTGTGCGGTGACTTATCTAATGACTCTAGAAAGGCTTTATAAAAAATACCTAATTCATTCAATTTAGTAACTCCTTGCGTACTAAGGCGTGTATTATTTTGTTTATAAGTTATTTTGAAGCGTATCTTATTTTATTTATTATAAATATAGTGTCGGATAATATGCAAATATATGACTTCTTCGCCTCGAATACACAAGGCTCAATTATAGCAGAATTTAATTTCTAGTAAACTCTTGAAATTTCTTGAACTAGCAGAATAATTGAATCGCTGTAACTCTTATTCTTTAACGTTTTTTCTTGAATTTTCAAAATTTAATGCTTGCGAAAGTTATTGTAGTATATAATGTGGATAACAAACTAAAGGGGCTGTTTGAATGCAAGTACGTACTACAAGATTACAGGAAGAGGATGCCAAAATAATTTATCAGGAAACTGCTGGTTTAGCCATTATTACTATCCATCGTCCCCAATTGAAAAATGCATTAACTGCTAATATGTGGGAGCAGTTGGCTAAGATTGCCTTGCAAACTCTCGAGAATCCTAAAAATAAAGTATTGATTCTTCGTGGATCCGGCAATAATTTCACTGCTGGCTCAGATATTAAAGAATTCAACTCGATTTCTTTAGAAGAAGCCGAAAAAGCCTTTGTTCATATGGAAAAAACCATTTCAACAATCGAAAGACTCCCGATTCCTGTTATTGGTGTCATCAATGGTCCTGCTATGGGGGCTGGGCTTGAATTGGCTCTTGCTTGCGATATTCGCATCGGTTCAGAAAAAGCACGTATGGGGATTCCAGTTGGAAAACTTGGAATTACGCTGAATAATAAATTTGCAAAACGTTTGGTGGACTTGGTTGGTCCTTCTGCTACGAAGGATTTCGTCTATACGGGACGTATGTATAAGGCGGAAGAAGCATTCAAAGCGGGAATGTTAAACTACCTGGTTGCTGAAAAGGATTTAAATAAATTCGCCATTCGTATGGGGAAACTTGTTGCCGGGATGTCCCCTTCTTCATTATTGGCTGTAAAACGCTCTGTACAAGAATGTTTAGATTCCGCGCCCGTGTTATGGAAATCCTCTACACCATTTGTTGATCCAAACGATTTTCCTGAAGGAGTCCGTGCATTTGTCGAAAAACGACCACCTAAATTTTCTCGAAAATAGATGGTAAAGGCTGCCTGGAAATGAATCCTTCTAGGCAGCCTCACCACATAAACAATTTTCTCATATAATACCTTTAATATGAATCTTAATTGACGATGGCTCGAATTCAAAATGTCTTAGGAATTGCTCGGCGATTAATTGTTGCAAACCGCGCATTTTCTCCATCACATCATAATTCAAGGGTGAAGAAAGATAAACTGTAAGGTACAATATTTGACTATAATCCTTCATAACAAAATGTATACTATCCACTTTTGCAATGACCCTATATTTTGAAATGATATATTTGATTAAATCAACGTATACATTTTTTGTAATGTCAATTACTTGCTGATGAAAATCCGGCTGTACAATGGTCGTCTCCCCTAATTTCACTTTATTTTTCGAAAAAATATCGAAGCCTCTTTGAATAAACCGCCTAAAGAAATTTTGTTCCACCTGTTTATAAGGAATCGGCATCACATGCTTTCCTTGCGTACTTCGAATAAACTGTGCCATTTGTATTTCTCTTTTAGAGCGAATGTCAATAATATGATGGAAATGCTCAATTGGTTCAAGTTGCAGGCGTTTCGCTATTTTTCTTGTCATTTTATCTGAAGTGCCAATAATGAGAATTGCTTGAACCTCATACTCCTTTATTGCATGGATGACTTGATCTTTATGTTCCTCATCCTGAAAAATGGCCCGCCTTACTGCTGTTATCGTATTTTTTTCAAATTTTGCTGACGTTCCTGCTACTTTCTCTCCGTTTATAATCAATAACCCATCATCAATAATGGCTTCAATTTGGTTTTCATGTGCAAATTGAATGGCGCTGGTACTTTTACCCGTTCCACTGGGACCACTTAAAGAATGTACAATCATGTAACCACTCCAACTCGTTTTTTATAGTGTAGATCAAAGCTTAAAAAGATTCTATTGCATCAATCACTTATTTAAAATATAGAGGATTAGCTTTCTATGCCTGAATGTTTCTCAATATTATCTATTTATTTCATTTTTTCTGATTAAATGAGGAATTTTAATAGCCTCTATGTTAAAATGTGATTTATATTTTTATAGAATATAAGGAGTGTTCCGCCTTGAGAGTGAATCCGTCAAAGAAAATGTCGTTATTTGAACCCGCTATTTTTACAAAGTTAAAAACCTTTGCCAAGCAACAAGAAAAAGAACATGGACTTCATCTAATTGATTTAAGCTTAGGCAGTCCCGATATCCCTCCGCATGATATGCTGCTGCAATCTATGTCTGACTTAAGTAGTCAGGCAACTTCGTATGGCTATACTTTAACAGGCTCACAAGATTTTTACGAAGCTGTTGCAAGATATTATAAAAGAGTCAATCTTGCAGAATTAAATCCTGAAACAGAAATTGTTCAAACAATTGGATCTCAGGAAGGTCTTGTACACCTACCAATCGCATTTTGCGATCCAGGTGATTACGTATTAACAACAAACCCAGGATATGTTGCTTATGCAGCAGGAATCACATTAGCCGGAGCAACGCCCTATTACATACCACTTGATGAAAATAATGGTTTTCTGCCCAATCTGAAAGCCATCCCAGAAGAAATCGCCCATCAAGCAAAGCTTCTAATCTTAAATATGCCAGGCAATCCGGTTCCA
>DAMDNS010000253.1:0-4714 GCA_032083605.1 Ureibacillus sp. | reverse complement strand
TTGACGAAGGTAAAATTTTTCTCGGAATTTTTAGCCGCTTTAGTAGTAGGGCTGCTTGCTTCTCTTGCCGTGCATTTTAGTTTAGGAACTGAGATGGATAAAATTATTGTCGGAGCGGTCATGCCCCTTGTTCCGGGATTGGTGATTACAAATGCAGTTCGAGATTTAATGGCTGGCCACTTTACAGCAGGTATTGCAAAAGGGGCTGAAGCCTTTCTAACAGCCTTTGCCATTGGTGCTGGTATTGCCGTCATTGTTGCTTTTTAAGGAGAGTGGATATGGAGTTAATCATACAATTAATCTTTAGTTTTATATTTACCGCATGCTTTGCTGTAATATTTAATGCACCAACGAAAGCGATTCCGTATTGCGGGTTTGTTGGAGCGATTGGGTGGATCATCTATTATGTGCTCATACAAATCAATGTCACGGAAGTGCAGGCCTCCTTTATAGGGGCATTTGTAGTAGCCATTGTGGCACAAATTTTTGCACGTCGTTTTAAAATGCCGATGATCATCTTTAATGTATCCGGTATTATTCCACTGGTACCCGGTGGTATTGCTTATAATACTATGCGAAATATCGTGGAGCTAGACTATAATATGGGCATTCAAAATGGGATGAGAGCTTTTATGATCTCAGGTGCCATCGCCATGGGACTTGTTTTTGCTGAAGTAATTATCCAGTTAATGATGAGGATGTTCAAAACAAGCCTAACATCCATGCAATCCTTTGCCCGTGCAAAAAGAAGGTTAAAATAAGAAAAAGAAGAGTCTGGGACAAAACCAAAACACCATTTCCGGGTAGAAATGGTGTTTTTTTCGGGTGTGCACAAAAATTGATTTTCGTTTCGGGTACGCTTTTTCGCGCGCGCGGTCCTGAGCCTATTGTCTCAGGCGTCGTGCTATTTCCGCAGGAAGCTCGGCTCTGTAGCGAAAGACGCAGTCGACAGCTACACTCGACCCTCCATGAGAATCAATTTAGAAAGTATCAAATTCTTAGTATAGTTTTCCACTAATTTCCTTAGAATTTCTACCTATGTCCCAGCCTCTTTTGCAGTCATTCGCCATGATGAAGGGCAATTGTTTAAGAGTTTACCATGAATTGAGTAATGATACTTGCGGACACTGGTTTGCTAATTAGATAGCCTTGAATCGCATCGCAGCCATATTCTTGCAGGAGCTTGTGCTGTTCTTTTGTCTCCACGCCTTCTGCCAGTACAGTTAAATTCATCGATTTACCGAATTGAACCATACCATGGATTAAACGCTGAGTTTTCTCGGATTGAATCAGCGAGTTAATAAATGTTTGATCAATTTTTAAGGTTTCAATTGGCAGTAGCTGCATATAGCGGAAGGATGCATAGCCTGTCCCAAAATCATCAAGTATAAAGACGATGCCTTCCTCTTCTAGCTGACGCATTTGTTTAATAATCGACGTTTCAGCCTCTGCTTCTAAAGCGAATTTCTCAGTAATTTCAATTTGAATTAAATTTGCAGGGCAATTTGTATTTGCTAATGTTGCCAAGATGGATTTAGCCATGTTTTTGTCGCGGAATTCGCGTACAGATAAGTTAATTGTCACCTTTAAATCCAGTCCGTCATTATGCCATTTCACAGCTTGCTTACATGCTTCTTCAATCATAAAGGATCCGATATTATTGATTAATCCTGTTTCTTCGGCAATAGGAATTAATTCTTCGGGTTTTACGACACCAATTTCAGAGTCTTCCCAACGAACTAATGCTTCAACAGCCAAAATTTTGTTTGTATGAATATCCACTTGTGGCTGATAAAAAACTTTTAAATTTTGTTGGTCGAGTGCAAGCAATAATCGTTTTTCGATAATGGATTTACGATTGATCGCTTTATGTGTTGCATTCGATAATGACACAATATTATCTCCGCCTGCTTCACGAACATTTGCAATCGTTGCAAGTGATGCCTTCATTAAATGAGGGAAAGTTGATTGGTCCTGTGGAGAACGAGTAATCCCGCCGCTAATCGAAATCGGTACAGCTACATTCCCTGTGTATATTGGATTTTGTTTTAAATAAGTTAAGAAGCCTTGAGTGAACCATTCGCCAAGTGGTGTAATCACCACAAATTCATGCTCATTGATTCTGGCCATTTCGCTATCCTGGAAGTATATTTTCATGCGCTTAGTGAATTCAGTGATTAAATTATCTTCCATTTTATTGTTGTGCAGTTCTTTGATTGTGTAGTATTTATCGATACTGATATATACGAAAGAAAAATGGCGTTTTTCTTCAATCATTTCATTCACAATCTGTTCTAGACGGTGTGCATTCATTAGTCCTGTTTCAGGATCAATGTAAGCAATTTTTTCAAGCTGCTGCTTCAATTTTCTTTCATTGGTAATATCCTTTTCGAAAAGCACAAATTCATAGTTTTTGGTAGTCGCTGAATACGTAGGAATCGCCGTTAAATACACCCAATATGGTGAGCCGTCCTTTGTAACCTTTTCAACTTCGCCTTCCCAGATTTGACCTGAGTTAATCGTTTTCCAAATAGAATCGGTTGCTTTCATGCTATTTTCATTATCAGGAAACAGCTGCCAAAATGTCTTTCCTAATACACGCTTTGGCGTCCAGTGGCTGATTGATAAGAAATTTTGGTTGCAATTAATAATAAGTCCCTCTGCATCAATTGTTACTACCATGTAGGAAGAGTACAGCCCATTAATTAGATCCTTCAAGCTTTGATTCGAATCATCCATTCGAGTGTATGACTCATCAAGAATACAAGTAACTAAAATAGCAGGGGTGTTATTAATAGTAGCCTGGGACGTTATAAGTGTTGAGTTAATCATTGTATCTGATTTTGTTAATAGCTGAACGTTTTCGAATCGCAGGGATTCTGTTCCTGATAAGATACCTTGATAAATTTCTTCTGATAGAGACGATAGTAAATTCTCTTTAAGTGTAGAGGCGTTGATTAAAAAGTCCTCCATTTCATATCCGAAATGACTTTTGCTTAAATCGTTCCAAATGATTACTTGGCCATTTTGGTTTAGAACAAAAGAAGGGAAAGGGGACAAATTCACCAGTTTTTCATCGATTACCATGTTCATTTTCTTTTGGCTCATTCGTTTCTCACTCCTAAATAGTCGTAAATTCATACTATTTATTATAAGTATTTAATAGCAAATAGTCACTATTTAAATCCTGGTAACTTTTTATTTAATATCGGCGAGGGTAAAAAGTATTATAAATACTAATAAGGATAAGAAGGGAAAGAGTTGTTAGATAAAAGGGACTATTTTGAGGGGTGAAAAAGTTTCTAAAATGATGGCTGTACAACGCTAACTCTAATTTGCCTTAGGTAGGGAACAGTCAAAAGGGCTTTTGCTTTTTGAAAGGATGGGGCACTTCCGACTTTAGGTGGTTGGCAATTATTAGGTGTTGCTATATGCTTATATATATTACGGGTTACGAAAGAAAATATATAAATGGCATTGTGATCACTTGGCAGCGAAGAATATAAAATCATGGATGGTTCATAATGGCATGTATGTAAGGGGTGCATGTTTTGAAAACAGTTTTTTCTTATGTAAAGCCATATAAATGGGTTGCATTAATAGCATTAGTTTTAATGCTCGTTGAATTAGTTGTCGAGCTCATCCAGCCTCTTATCATTGCAAAAATTATCGACGATGGGATTATTGCAAGAGATATAGGGACTATCGGCTATTGGGGGATTATTTTACTAGTTTTAGCTTTTTCTGCGTTTACAAGTGGTATAATCAATTCCTTTTTCTCTTCACATGCAGCGCAAAGCTTTGCCTTCGACCTTAGAAATGCCCTTTTTGGCAAAATTCAATCCTTTACAATGGCAACCTATTTACGATTTCCTACATCCGGGCTGATTACCAGGCTTACAAGTGATGTGCAACAGGTGCAGTCTGTATTATTTATGAGTTTACGGATAATGCTGCGGGCACCGTTATCGGCTGTAGGAAGCTTGGTGATGGCATTTGTCGTGAACCCGAAAATGGCCATGTTTTTATTGATGGGGACGCCGATTTTAATCATTTTCTTAAGTATAGTTGTGAAAAAAGGGGTCCATCTATTTAGTGAAGTTCAAAGAAGGCTCGATCGCGTTAATCGTGTGCTTCAAGAAAATCTGCAAGCTATTCGATTGGTAAAAGCCTATATGCGCGGAAATTATGAATCCAATCGTTTTCAAGAGGTCTCGGGCAAGCTGCAGCACGATACTATAAAAGCTCTGCGTATAATGGAGCTGATTCAGCCGGTACTCTTATTTGTCATGAATATAAGCTTGCTGGCTGCACTATGGTTCGGTTCAATGGATGTACGAAATGGAGAGGCACAGGTTGGGGAGCTGGTAGCTGTTGTTAACTATGCTCTACGCATGACCGGTTCATTTTCTATGTTTGCATTTATTATTAACGCCATCTCTCGTGCGAAGGCTTCCTCGGAACGTATGGAGGAAATTCTTCTTATTGAAGAGGGGACAGAAGATTATTCGAAACGTCCAGATAGTTTTTCGGCTATTAATAATGAAGCAATTCGTTTCGACCATGTAACCTTCCAATATCCAAATACGAAAAAGTCTGTCCTTCAGGATGTTTCCTTCTCTGTGGCACATGGAGAAAAACTGGCCATCATGGGAGCCACCGGGTCGGGTAAGTCTACTCTTCTTAACCTATTGCCAAGATTTTATGAACCTAC
>DAMDNS010000252.1:0-4716 GCA_032083605.1 Ureibacillus sp. | reverse complement strand
AAGCCGCTGCGCTACGACGGTGAGGAGGATGTTTTCCATGATTTCGTGCTGAAGGACGTTCCCGGCGTGGATGCGCTGCCGATGGAAGTCTTCGGCATGAACACGCCCGAGTACGTGAAGCACAGGCAGGAGAAGGCGGCTCATTATGATGAGGAGTATGGTGAAGGACGGTGGTGGTACTGGGACGTAAATGTCAGAAAGGAGATACCAGCATTACCATTTAGTTATTAAAAAAACGGGCATAACTTTATAGTGAAAGGATAAGTTTAAAACTCATCTAAAAATGTTTACTTCTCAAAGAAATCCGCATATATGTGTTCATAAAAGATGTAACTATCGTGCCTAACAGCTACAGGCAGGGCCAGTTGGCCCAAACCATGTGATGATCATTTGCAATATTTGATTCAAATCAGTTGATTGTTAGATAAAGTGGCTGAAATCCCTCTATCTGCACTGATAAGTCATGATACATTCTGCCTAGTAAATATTTTTTATAATTAACTTTATCAAATCTCAAAATGATGGCTTCATCTTCATCAGCAAAATGGTGAATTCCAGTATTAATTGCATCCAGAAGTCTGTTTTTAGCTAAAGAAAATTCTACAGCTTCAGAAATAATGTAATCATATCTGTCCTGAAGTAAAAAAGTTTCAAGGGACTTTTGAGTTTTTTGACAGGGATTACTCGGATTAAGATGTAGTAATGCACCAGCTGCATTTCTTTCTAATTTGCTGAAAAAATCAGCATCACCACATATACCATCTATATGAGATATCATAAAGCTAACGTTTTCATCATCCCAAAGCGGATTAAGGTGTTTTACACTATAAAAATCAGTCGTGGCTTTTAAGCTGGAGTTGCAAGTACTACAGCTAGGAATGAAATTATTCAGTACAAGTGCCAGATGAGGATATTTGTCTTTGCAGTAATAGTGGTCTAAGGTGGGTCTGCACCCTCTTTTATCGACCTGAATGGTCATGGCATAAGCTTGATTACAATATGGACATGTTCTGGTGATAGATTTCATACAGAGTTTATATGCGTTCCACTCGCCTGTCTTCGCTGTAAAGTTTTTATAATTAAACAGGGATTTTATTGTGCTAATGAATTGTTTCTTGTGTAGAACATGTGGAGAGAGGCTGGTTAAGTATCTCTTGTATATCGTAATGCTGTCTTCCATATCTTGACGGCTGCACAAGATTAGTAGGTGATAAACTTCTTCAACAAATTCCTTTGCTTTAACTTTACCAACAGTTCTGGATTTATTTTTAGATAAGAAATTAATAATTTTATCGCTCAAAAATTTGGTATGGGTGTCTCTGGCTGGTTCCCAATTGTTTTTTATTGAAATAATCATAAAGTAACCCCCACTATATTGAGATTAATTAATCTTTCAATCTCTCTTTTGATTAAAGGGTTGTCTATGTAACTTATCAGAACCTTATCTTCATCTTGCAACTTACCTGCTTTTATTCTCTCAATCAACTCATTTACTTTGGTTGCTGAAAACTCACCTATAGTATTTGTCCCGAATGAATCACTTAGCAATGCATACAGAGGGGCCGCAAATCCAAGTGTTTTTGTTTGATCAGTCTTATCCTGCATAAGTGTTTTGGTTTTATCAATTCTGTCAAGGCGGCAAATAAAGTCACTGGGTACATCTGTAGCCAAAAGGGGTGAATGGCTGGCTATAATGATTTGTAATGAATTAAGATTCAAATTTTCTTTCAGTTTCCCAAGAATTCGGTTCAGTGTAAAAATGTATGAACGTTGCCACTGTAAATGAAGAAAAGCGTCACCTTCATCAATCAGAACAACTAGAGAACTACAATGCCTTCTTTCTTTTAATACAGTTATTGACTCTGATAGAAGTACAATTTGGCTTAAAAGTGCCATTTCGCCCGAACTTATGTTTTTGTATTCGAGGCTAAAAATTGACCGCAACCCTTCATGATTAAGAAAAAAATTCTCATTATATGGGTCTATTTCTATCTCTAAAGTAAATATTGAGTTGTCATCATGAAACTGATTCATTTCATTATCAAAATCTTTACCATTTAGAAGTTGAAATATTGATTCCTCAAGAGATTTTATCTCATTCAAAAAACTGTCAGTTTTAGATATTGCTTCTTTAGCTATAATGTATTCTGGAACGTTTAAACTTTTACAGAGTACGTCTAATATTCTTGAGCCAGATAATTTTTGTTTAATCATTTTTTCAATGACAGTGAAAGAAGAAAATATGGCAATCTCATTGTTTATGGATAGCATTTCTTTAAAAAAATAGAAGCTAGCCCTTTGAGTTATATTTTTATCTTTGTTTTGCAGATATAAAACTTCTTCATTCAATTTATATCTGGATGCGATTTTTTTACTATCGCCAACTTCAACTTTAACGTGATTTAACTTATTTCGTAGATCTATGAATTCTCGAAAGTAACTAGGTGCACTAACTTTGTTTTTAAATTGAATATCATTTAAGATGATATTAATTAAAGAGCGACAAATAGCAAGTTTGTTAAGGTTTTTTTTTGCAACAATAACAGGATATATATTGAAGTTGGCAAGGTTTTCTTTATGCGTAAAAATATCAAAGTTAGCACTGTAACCATTTATCTTCAATGAAGCATCTATGAAATTTAAATTCCTGTGTGAAAATTTAGGTCTGAATGGAAGTGAGGTGAAATAAACCATTCCCATGCCAGATAATTTTGAAGGTTTCACTTCTACGCCATCCTTACCGTAAAATCGGCAATTTTCGTTATAAAAGCTATTACGCCTGCTACAAAAATTGTTGATAATTTCACACAGAGCTTTTGTTTTACCAGAGCCATTTTTACCAATGAGTAGAGATAATGAGTCAACATTGTATAAGTTTTTATGTATGTCACTCGTCATCTGAATGGTGAAATCATCAATTTCAATTTTTGATAACATTTTTCTTCCTTTAGTGTTTTATAAACTAATCAGAGGTTTTTATACCGTTGGGACGAGTATCAATATAGAAGATGTTGTGAATACTCTGGATAGTCTATCGAGATTCATTTTTAGCAGTTTAAAACAGCACTCATTTTGAGTGACTCATTAATCAGTTTATCTTACAGATTTATGTTTTTTTTGCCAATGTAAATACATATACGCTCAGTCTGTAGAATAATCTAAAAATGTAATACATTTGCATTACATTAGTATTGCCTGTTTGCCACCTATGATGCATGATATGTAAAAAAAACCCTTCACAAAACGTACTCAAAGGTGATGATTGTGGTTGAAGACAGCAACACGAAAGATGCTTTCGTATTAGCAGCTATGAGTAACAAAGGTGGTCCTGGCAAAACTTCATCTACGACCAATACAGCTGTAGCGCTTGCTCAACTCGGGAAACGTGTGCTGGTTGTGGATGGTGATCAACAGGCCAATGCCACTGAGGTTCTTGCTCACGGCAAAAAGTTTTATTCCCAGTATGGTCCTACCATCTGTGACCTTTACAGTAACCAGAAACTTGATGTGAAGAGTGTCATTATTCCTGCAATGAGTGGAGATGAGCAGATCCCTAACCTGTTCCTGATCCCGTCTGACCCGTCATTTGAGCGCGTTCTTGAAAACAGTATGGCGAGGCCTCATCGGGAGAAAATTCTGTCAAGGCATCTCAAGCCGGTAATGAAAGAATTTGATTTCATCCTTATTGACTGCTCTCCGGCCCTGAACCTGTCATCTACAAATGCAGCATTTATGGCTGACCATGTATTGATCCCCATCGATGGCGGCTCGTTTTCACTGACGGGTGCTGAAACGGTTCTCGACTACCTCGATGAAATAAAGGAAGAAGACTTCAGGAACTACAGTCTTTTTAGAAATGAATACAACAGTTCCAAAAAGAAAATGAATACATTCCTGCAGGATGAGCTTGAAGGCAATGAGCGCTTCAAAAATAACGTGCTTGAAACTCGTATTCGCGCGGATGAAAACATTGCTCAGGCTCAGGTGGTATGCAAACCCCTCTATTTTTACAAGCGTGGCGCACTGGTGCTGAACGACTACCGGGCGATGGCCAAAGAAATCATTTCTATTAAAGAAGGAGCCCACTGATGGCCGGAAAACTCGAACGCCCACAGGTGCCTGCAGCAGCAAAGCCAGAGCAGGAAAACCGCCTGACTAATGTTAGAAGCAAGCGTAACAGGACGACCAGTGAGACGCCGAAAACGATTCGCCTGACAGCTGATGAAAAACTGATGTGTGCAAAATTGACGGGCGCTGTTCAGGATCTGGCACCTAGCAAAACCATCACTGATTCAACTATCCTGCGTGCGGCACTTTATCTGGCTAATCACGCGGGCCCGGAAAAGCTGGTTAAAATGGTTAAGGAATACCTGTAACGTTTAATCGTTCGCGGTTCGATTAACGCACCGCGAACTACTGCTGACGTCTAGCTCATTAATGAAGAATAGCGGCATATGTCAAAATAGTGTTCTAAATTCGTACCATTTTTTTCATGAAAATAACCGTGTAAATATAGTGCTGCAGGCTCGTACACTGGCGAATTACTATCATATCCTATTCTCATCATATCTAGGAGCTGCCCAGTAGTAGCTTTCTTATATTCATCTCCTAAATTAATTAAGCTGTTATTTCCAATGTAATCTAACGAACTTAAACGATTTTTCACAAACGCAAGAAGATCAATCTGTGGGTGGCGCTCTGAGTGCATGATATTTG
>DAMDNS010000251.1:0-4720 GCA_032083605.1 Ureibacillus sp. | reverse complement strand
ATTTGGGATTAACAATATTCGTTCTGCGCCGAAAGCTTGCGACAGGCGCAAACAAAGATGAAAATCCGATTTGGGATTAACAATATTCGTTCTGCGCCGAAAGCTTGCGACAGGCGCAAACAAGGAAAAAAATCCGATTTGGGATTAACAATATTCGTTCTGCACCGAAAGCCTGCGATAGGCGTAAATTACTATTAATTAAAAACCTACTAGTGGAGTCAATTCCACTAGTAGGTTTTTTGCGATTGGACATTACAATAATAAGAGTTATATGATGAAAGTAATTCACTTATATTTATTGAAGCTTTGGTCTGTTTAGTGAATCGCCTTTTTCTTGAATCGTCCGCCCTTCACCTCGCTAATATTGCCGATAGCCAAGAAGGCTTGCGTATCAATTGAACGAATAATCTCCTTCATTTTGGATTCCTCTAATCTTGTAATGACACAGAAAATCACCTTTTTGTTATTTCCGGTATAGGCGCCTTCACCATGTAAATAGGTAACTCCACGGCCAAGACGAGCCATAATTGCTTGACCAATTTCTTCAATTTCATCACTAATAATGTAGACAGACTTGGACTCTTCCATTCCCATTACGACAATATCGATTACCTTAGAAGCAATGAAATAGGCAATAACAGAGTACATGGCTTGTTCCCAAGTGAAAACAAAACCAGCAATTGCAAAGATAGCAAGGTTAATAATTAAAATAATTTCCCCTACCGAAAAAGGTATTTTTTTATTAGTTAGAATGGCCATTACCTCAGTGCCATCCAAACAGCCTCCGTATCGAATGACTAGACCTACACCAACTCCCAGTAAAATGCCGCCAAACACGGTAGCTAATAATAGATCTGAAGTAAAGGCATGAACATGATGCATCAGCACAGTGGCTCCAGAAAGGATGGTAATGCCGAGTAAGGACATTAAAGCAAAGGTTTTTCCGATATGTTTATAGCCTATGTATATAAATGGGATGTTAATGAAGAAAATGAATGCGCCAGTGGGAATGCCCGTTAAGTGAGACAGGATAATAGAAATCCCTACAATGCCTCCGTCTAGCACTGTATTGGGAATCAAAAATAACTCTAAGCCAACAGCGAAGATGAGCGCCCCGATGATGACCATGATAATGCGCAAAACTTTGGTTCCAATACTAACCTTATTGATTTCAGAAGCATGGATTTTATTCTTTTTACTCTTATCTTTACTCATTATTTTCCCCCAAACTCTTTGTATAGGATAAATATATTAAGCTTCATAGAAAAAAATTAAAATGGATGGAATGAAATGATAGAAACAGCGAAAATTTCCCCATTTCGGGTTGGTTAAAAAGAGGTTGTTTTGTCGAATCAAAACAAATAAGAACGAATGTCTATTACAATTTAATTATACAGAATTCTCAGATTTATTTAAATGGAAGGCAAAAAATTAGAATAAGTAGCCGTTTATTCAAGAAATTTTAGCGGAAATTTAATGAATATATCTATTTATCATAAAAATATTACGTACATCTAGCTTTAATTTCCTATTTTGTAACAGCGAATATTCAAATAATACATTTTCATTACAATAGACTCAAACGGTTTAATAGAAAAAAAGATTATGGTACATTAAAAAAGTGCAAATTTTTCACATGGAAAATAACCCATTGAATGGGCAGTCTTTGGAAGGGGCTTTATCATGAGTTCGAAATGGAACATCAACGGAGACTTTACAAAGAAACAAACTATAAGTCTTAAAATTAAACAATCTAATATATTTAAGAAAGCTGCTATAGCTACTTTATTATTCACAACAATTAGTTCTACAAGCGTATTTGCAGGGCTAACAAGTGCAAATGGATTCGAGAAAATATATCACGTTTATGTTGGAGATACATATATAGGAGCAGTCTCAAATGAAGAAGCTGTAACAGAAATTATTGAAACGAAAGAACAAGAAGCAAAAGAACTTTATCAAGATTATAATCTTGAGGGCAACTCAAAAGTTACTTTAATTCCTGAGCAAGTTTTTTCTTATGAAACAGATGATTCTACAACATTATCAAAGTTAAAAGAAGAGAAGATTGTAGAAGCGGACAGCTATGCAATACAAATTGACGGACAGCCGGTTGTTTACTTAAAAGATCAGGCAGATTTCAATAAAACAATGCGTTTATTAAAGCTTCAATATGTAACTGAAGCAGAATTACAAAAATATGAAGCTAATGCTACTCTTGAAACACTACCCGCTTTAGAAGCAAAGGAAACTCGCATTAAAGAAATTAATATAGTTGAAGCAGTTTCTGGTGGTGAAACAAAGGTCAGTCCGGACCAAATCTTAACGCCAACCAAAGCGGTAGAGTTTTTAAAAACAGGCTCTCTTGAAAAAGAAGTGTATGCCGTACAGTCTGGAGATGTACTTGGTACAATTGCAAATGCCCACAATCTTTCTACTAAAGAATTGATAGAGTTAAACCCGGGTCTAACAGAAGATTCTTTGCTGCAAATTGGTCAGGATATTAATGTAACGGTTGAAAAACCATTAGTAAACGTACAAATCTTGAAAGAAAAATCAATTTTACAGGAAATTCCTTTCGAGAAAATTGTAGAAGAAAATGATGCAATGTTTAAAGGCGAAACGGATGTTAAACAAGAAGGTTCTAAAGGCAAGAAGGAAGTTTCATATGTAATTTCTCAACAAAATGGAGTTGTTGTTGAAAAAACAGTTACGAACGAAACGGTTTTATCTGAGCCAGTTGATAGTGTAACAGTTGTAGGAACTAAAGTAATTTCTTCACGTGGAACAGGTAATTTTGCATGGCCAACTGTAGGTGGGTATATCTCAAGTAAACAGGGTTCACGCTGGGGAAGCTATCATAGAGGAATCGATATTGCTCGACCATCCAACTATAATATCAAAGCAGCCGATAATGGTGTTGTAACTGCTGCGGGCTGGGATGGGACATACGGTCAAAGAATTATTATCGACCACAACAATGGCTATGAAACAGTATATGCACATCTTTCAGAAATAGATGTAAGTGTAGGCCAGGTTGTTCAACAAGGTTCTGTCATTGGAATTATGGGTTCAACTGGTCACTCAACAGGCACTCACTTACACTTTGAAGTGCACAAAAATGGAGCTCTAGAAAATCCGTTATCTTATTTAAACTAAAAGGCATTAAGACAGTCCAGGTTTACAAGGACTGTCTTTTTTAAATGACTGATTTTGTCGAAATATTTCCCAGAAAATATGAGAAAGCCAAAGTGTGAAATCCGAATAAGAAAAACATCAGCACCAACGATTTTGAATGAGACTTGGTTTTCAAATAATACTGATTAATAGATTAACGGTTTCTAATACTTATTATTGAAGTTTATTTGGTATAATAACTCTATGCATGGATAGTAATTTAAGAATCAATGAATATCCTTTTTGATTTTATTGTAAATGAATCACGAGGATTTCTCTTTATAAAGGAAGAAAGTAAATGGTTAGGAATCATGCCTAGACTTAATATTTTTGAATTTTATTTAATTGAACAATAGATCGATTTTAAAAACCAAAGGAGAGAAAATATATGACAAAAACAATCTTAGTTTGTGATGATGAAAAGCCGATTGCAGATATTCTGCAATTTAATTTAGTAAAAGAAGGATATCAGGTAATCTGTGCCTATGATGGTGATGAAGCCTTGGAAAAAGTGGAAGAGTCTCAACCGGATTTAATGCTGCTTGATATAATGCTTCCAAAAAGAGATGGAATGGAAGTATGTCGTGAAATTCGAAAAAAGTATGATTTCCCTATCATCATGCTAACAGCAAAAGGCTCTGAAATTGATAAAGTATTGGGCCTTGAAATGGGAGCAGATGATTACGTAACAAAACCATTCAGTACACGGGAGCTAATTGCACGTGTTAAAGCCAATATGCGACGTTTAAAGGTTTCCAATCAAGTTGACGAAGCTAAAGAGGAAACAAATGATATCACGGTTGGTACTTTAATTATCCAACCAGATGCTTATTTAGTGTTAAAACGTGGTGAAGCAATTGAGCTGACACACCGAGAATTTGAATTGCTGCATTACTTAGCGAAGCATATCGGACAAGTCATGACGCGCGAGCATCTACTTCAAACCGTCTGGGGTTACGATTACTTTGGTGATGTTCGAACAGTAGATGTTACCATTCGTCGTTTACGTGAGAAAATTGAAGACAATCCAAGTCATCCAAACTGGATCGTTACTCGCCGTGGTGTAGGCTATTACTTGCGAAATCCTGAACAGGAGTAGTTCAGATGCATAAAGTGAGCTTTATTAAGTCCATTCACGTAAAAATTGTTCTTATCTATGTATTGCTGATTATCATCGCGCTGCAGATTATTGGGATTTATTTCTCCTCCAAATTAGAAGAGAGTTTAAAGTTAAACTTTAAGGATTCTATTACTCAACGAATTGACTTGGTTCAATATAGTATTCGAGAAGAATTATTAAAGGAACGCGATGAGACGAGTCCTTCGTTAGAGCAAAGCCTGGGCGTTATTTTATTGGAGTTTCCAAATGAGGATATCAGTGAAATTTTAATCATTAATGATCGAAGCAAAGTGCTGGCTTCTTTAGAAAATCAATCTATTGTGGGGTCTCGATATGATAATGATACGGTAACAAGGGCCATTTCTGCCGAAGATTATTCAGAGAGTATCAGATTGGAATCTGGAAATAGGGTATGGGTTCTTG
>DAMDNS010000250.1:0-4746 GCA_032083605.1 Ureibacillus sp. | reverse complement strand
TTACGCATTACTTTTCCGCCTGCCCCTGAGCGAGGTGGGTCAAGAAGTAGTAAATCCGGCGTACCGAATGTTTCCAGCACTTCGTCGATTCCTTTCCTTGCGTCTTTTGCTAGGAAATACGTATTGTCGATGCCATTGTCTGCTGCGTTGCGTTTAGCTGATTCGATCGATGATTCTACGATTTCAATTCCTGCCAATTCCCCTACTCGACTTGCAAATGGTAAAGAAAAAGTTCCTACACCGCAGAATAGATCGATCATTTTTTCCGTTTTCTTTGGTTGGCCCATTTCAACTGCTAAATCTACTAGCTTTTGAGCTTGGACAGGATTTGTCTGGAAGAATGTGTCAAACCATAAACGGAAGCGGTAGCCATCCATTTCATCATAGATAAAGTCACGTCCAGCTAATGTGTGCGTTTTTTCCGATTGCGTACGGTCAGCCCAGTCTGTATTTTCAAGCCACATCAAGCTTTTTACTTGAGGGAATTTTTCCGTAATTCGCTTGATTAAATCATCTGCTGCAGCTTTAAGATGTGCTTCAGGTGCCTCAGTAGCAAATAGAGCTAACATGATTTCGCCTGTCACAAAGGATTGTCTCACCATTAAGTGGCGAAGTAAGCCTTCATGCGCGTCCTTGTTGTAGCCTGATAATTGGTGTGCTTTCACCCAATCAGCTACTTCCATCGCTGCGACAACCATTTCTTTTCCTGCAATTAAACATGATTCAAGAGAAATAATTTTTCGGAAATTCCCTTGCTCGTGAAGACCAAGTGAACCATCAATTGCGAATGTGAACTCCATTTTATTGCGGTAATGCCATTGGTTATCCATACCGATTGTATCTTTTACAAGATTTGGGTCAAAGCCTTGAGATTCGATGGCTTCTTTCACATGGTTTGTCTTGTGTTTTAGTTGGCCTTGGTAGTCCCAGTGCTGCCATACACAGCCGCCACACAGATCAAAATGCGGACATGCAGGTGCAATTCGATCAGGATTAGACTCCAGAATTTCGTCTAGTAAAGCTTTTCTTCTTCTACGCTCCGGTTTATCAACTGTTACTCTTACCTTCTCACCAGGCAAAGCTTGCGGGATTGTCAGTCGCAGCTTTTTTGGGTTCCCTAATTCGTTTTCACGCCAGATGATTGCTCGGCCAGAACCCTTTTCATCTAATTTATTAATTTCAACAACTAATGATTCTCCAGTTGTAATCGTCAAATTATTTTCCTCCCTATGAAGCATTCTTAACTTAAGAAATTTATCGTTTTTATAAGATAAACAAGTCGGCAACTTATTTTCACACATTATACTAGTATAAATGACAATGCCCCAAAATAGAAAGTATAATATTTCTTGTAGATATTAACAACAAAAAACAGGCAGAGAAAACGATTCTTTCTCATGCCTGTTCTAGTTTTTTTGCTGAATAAATTGGTGAATTGAAACAATCTCTTTAGCTAAATGATCAAACCGCAATAGGATATTTCGATCTGTAATATCATTTTCCTCATCAAAATATTTTTCGTTCACAAACACATTGCTCCCTGCCACATTTGCTTTTAAAAATGTGAGAATGGTTCTTAAATGATAGTCCAGCACGAGATAATGCTTATCTGAACCGCCTGTCGCAACCATTCCAACCGCTTTCCCGAGCAATCCATCAACCGGGAGATGATCCAGTAAATTTTTAAGGACACCAGAGATGGAAGCCTGGTAAATTGGGGTTCCAATTACGAGACAATCAGCTGCTAAAATTGTGTCAACCACCTTCACAGTATCTGCATTGTAGTAGCTTAAGGGTGCTCCATTCACAAACTCGACATCAAAATCTTTTAGATCAATTAATTCGGTTTCAATGTTTGCATCCAGGGATTTTGCTGCTTGTAATGCTTTAAACACAATCGTCATGGTCTTGTACCCTGCAAGCGCTCCTGAAATACCTACGATTTTCATGTACCATCACTCCATAAAAGTTGAAAGCCCCAAATCCTTACTTGAAAGATTTGAGACTTAACATTGTTATTTCGTTGCTACTCCTCGATAATTTGCAGATTTTTGAACGAGAATTCGGTTTCATCCTTGGATTTTGTAATGACAGAAGCATCGATTTGGGAAGATGGACTTTCTAATGTAAATGACATTTCATAAGTGGCCCAGTCTTCTGTTAAGGTTACTTCCGTAGTTTTATCTTTAATAAATTGACCTCTTGCATTAGTTTCCTCAATCTTAAGAATCACAGTCCCTTTACCTTTTAAAGTGATTTGCAATCTAATATTTTCCTTCTCGAAAGGTTGCGGAGGTGTGTAAACAAATCCCTCTTCTTTTTTTGCCCCTTCCGTTTTCACAAGGAACTCTCCATCTATTACTTCCTGTACTGTTGCGCCGAGTCCAAAATACGGAATTGTTGGGCGGTCTTCCGCCGCTAATGTATTTACATGCATTGCCAAAAAGAACATTACGGTTAAGAACATTGTCAAAGCTTTTTTCATGATCAGATCCTCCTACTAATTATTCCTTTGTTATGGTGTCATATATTGCATACCTCGATTTAGAAAAGAAGCAAAATGGACTCGAAGCACTTCGCCTTTTGGATTAAACTTCTCCACGTTTGAAATGCCTAAAGCATTAAGTGCACGAATAGCTTCTTGTGCTTCCTTGTAGGTTGAAGAAATGTCCATTACATTCGCTGTTTTATTCTGAGCTTGTACAACCAATGATTTACCACTTATCGTTTCCGTCGCACGGTTAAGAACGACTGCCATATTTTCACGGGAAAAAGTACCGGAAACATCAAGTGTCCCATCTGGATTCCCTTTAAAAACACCACTCGACTTCACAAGTGCTGCATATTTTAATAATTCACGATTTGGAGTATTTACTGGCAAATCCTTGAAATAAGCATTTGATTCCCAATCAGTTGGTACCGATGCATAGCCATTGTTCTCAAGCAACCGGCCAAGCATGATTACTGCTTCCCCGCGAGTAAGTGCATCTTCGGGCGCAAAGGTTGTTGTGGACTTTCCTTTGATAATATTAAGCTTCACAAGATTTAAGATGTTTGCCTGTTCTTCAGCCGAGTAATGTCCAATATCTTTGAATGGGTTTTTAATACTTGTTGTTTTGGTGGGCTCCAGCTGAGTAGCTTGTGTCGTATTTGCTGTATTTGTTGTTGCAGTTGTATTTGTATTAGCTGTTGATGTATTTATTGTATTTGTAGCTGAGCTTTTCACTTTCAGCTGCTGACCTATGTTGACAACATCTGTAGTTAAGCTGTTCAAGCTTTTTAATTCACTAATTGACATATTATGATTCGTTGCAATTTTCCATAGAGTGTCACCCGATTTCACGGTATAAGTTGTTTGTGTCGCGGATGTTTCATTTGCTTGTTCTGCAGGTGAATCGATTGTAACAGGAATTTCTTGGCTCACTATCAGAACCTGCCCTAGATTAATGCTATCTGTTGTTAATCCGTTTAGAACCTTTAATTGATCGACAGTCATATCAAAAGAGGTAGCAATTTTCCATAGTGAATCACCGGATTTCACTGTATAGGAGGTTGTCGGGATAGGTGAGATTTCACCTGTCTGCTCTTTTGGCTGCGCAGGATTTAGAGGTGCAACCTCCACTCCGTCATGGGACATCCAAGTGCTATAAAACTGCCACATAGAAGTATTTTCCTGACCTAAGCTCCAGCTCCCGGTCCCTTTAATCTCGTACTTATGGACAAGGCGCAATTTTTCTCTGATGGATTCATTATTTTCATACCAAATATGGTAAGTACCCGCAGTTAATGTTTTTCCACCTACAGTGGTTGTTGGATCTCCACTTTTGATGGTAATGGTAGCTTTTGGTGATTTTGATACCGGATCGAATTCTACAGTACCACCGTATTTTGCCAACAATTCATCCACTTTCACATTGGAAATACCTGTCCCTCCCGTGGCCGCGCCCTCTTTCCAATAGCGGCCGTAAAAAGGAACGCCCAAAACAATTTTCTCTTTCGGGACACCTTGATTAATCGCATATTGAATGGATCGATCCACAAATCCAATACTAGCAACAGGTCCCTCTTCACTTCCCTCATAGGACTCGTCATATGCCATTACCATTAGGTAACTCGCGTACTTAGCCAATTCTTTGTAGTCGTATGTCCCGTGCCACCCCTTCGTCCACCCATTAGGATTGGCAGCTACCGCAACGGAAACCTCTTTATCAGCCGGCAATTTCTCGCGAAGAAGACGAACAAGATCTGTATAAGCTGCTCGATCGACATCTGTTGTATTCTCTATATCCACTTGAATACCATCTAAATTGTACTTAATTATAGAATCCGCAATCTGTGTGGATAATAGTTCTCTGTTTGCGAGAGCTGCACGTCCAAGGGTTCTGTCCCAATGATTACTTAAAAACGGCACGACTTTAATCCCGCGATTATGCATCTCTGTGATAAATCTGGAATCTAGCTGTGCAGTAAGCTTTAGGCTTCCATCCGTATTTAAATCAAAATAACTTGGTGAAACCAAATCCAAATTGCCTTGTGTTCGATCGACTTGTGTTATATAGGAGCTAGTATTGCCGAAATAGAGATAGGTCATATTAAAATCAGCTTCATGAGCCTCGGCTTTTTGCATGGGGATGCTAGTGAGAAGCATTGTACCTGCCACCACAGCGATAGAAGCAATCTTTAGTTTGGGAAAATTCTTTTTCACAAATTTTATGGCATTATTTTTTAAGGAATCATCCCTATTAA
>DAMDNS010000249.1:0-4757 GCA_032083605.1 Ureibacillus sp. | reverse complement strand
TCCTCTGAAGGATAAATGAAAATTAAAAACTTACACAAAATTTAGAACAGTCCCCAAAATTTCCAGAGAAATCGTACTTTTTTGCTTAATCCAACTGCGTGTTAGTCATGCAAAGCATCGTTATATATTCAAGCAGGCTCCTGAAGTTCCTTGTTATAACTTATGCTTTGCATTTCCTGTAATCGTGAATACGTTCTTTGAAATTCAAATTTAAGCCTCTCGCCTTTATATAATTGATTTAATGGTTGTGAAGCAGCAAAGTATAGTTTGATTTTTTGATCATAAAGTTCATCAATCAAATAAATAAAACGTCTCACGGTATCATAAATTCTATCTGTTAAATCACCAATTCCACTGATGAGCACATAGTCATATTGCGTTGCTATCTCAATGTAATCAGCTGGGCTTCTGGCTTCTCGGCAAAGGTTTTCAAAGTCAAACCAGATCACATTCTTATAGCAAGATTTAACCTCGACTGATCTATGGTTGATCATGATGCTCGTCTTGAGTTCTTTCTGGTTATTTGTAAGCTGCTGGTAAACCGAATGAAGCCATTGTTCGGATTCTTCATTTAATGGAAATCTATAGAAATGGTCATTGGCGTTGCTTTCTTTAATGGTTCTATAATCGAGTTGATTACCGATTTTCAAGACTGTGCAATTCTTATTGATATGATCTATGGTCTCTAAAAATCTATCACGATTTAAACCATCTTTATAAAGATCTTCCGGATCAATATTCGAGGTAGCAACCAATATCACTTTCTTTGAAAATAGCAAATTAAATAGATTTGAAAGTATCATTGCGTCGGCAACATTTGATACAAAAAACTCATCAAAGCAAATGAGCTTATAGTTGCTTGCTATGTCATTAGCAATCAGCTTTAAAGGATCTTTATTTCCCCGATAGGCAATAAGTTGCTTGTGAACATCTTTTAGGAAATGATGAAAATGCACTCTCATTTTCTTTTTAAAATTAAGAGAGTTATAGAATAAATCCATAATCCATGTCTTGCCTGTTCCTACACTTCCCCACATGTACAGACCTTTAATCTGGGGACTGAAGAAATGACTAGACTGGTTTTCAATTTTATTCCAAATCTCATTTAATGTTTCAATAGCTTGTCGCTGAGACGGATCTGCAAGAACAACGCCATTATCAATCATAGAGTTGTATATCTCGAGTGGACTTTGACCCTCATGCTTAAGCATCTTCATTCCCTACGGTAGCCAAGATTGTTGTTGAGTGCTTAATAATAATATCATTCATTATTGAAACTGCTGGAGAAAGATAAGAAAGCTGATGCCAGTATAATGGAACCTTAATCCTATATTCTTTTGAAATTTCCTTTATGCCCTGATTCGATAAATCCTGATTTATCTTGCATATAGGCATTATTCCGTAGCCCATATCACAGGCAAGTCCAGAAATATAAGAGTCAGTTGAAGGAATAATATGAAAAGGAATCATTGATTTTTTTAGTCCGAAGTTAGATTCTAAAAAATCGAAATATATTCTTTCATTTTCATTAAATAAAACTAAAGGAGCTAAACGCAGACTCTCTCTATTAATTCCATTTTTAAACCATTTATTAATAAAATTCTCTGAGGCAACTAGACAATAAACCATATTGCCCAAATATACACTTGTACACCCTCTGATTATCTCAGACTCGGAAGTAATGCAGGCCTGAACCTCTCCTCTTTTTAAGAGTTCGATGGTATTACAAAGCGTATCAATCTTTACGTCTATTGTAATAGACTCAGACAGACAGTACTTGGCTAATATTGGGAAAAGTAATGACTCAAATGTACCGATACTCGCGGCAATGGGTAATGGCTTAAATTTATTATTATCGATGACCGATTTTAAAAAAACATTCTCTAATAAAGACACTCGCTGAAGATAAGCAAATAACTCAGCTCCAAATGGTGTTGGTTTACATGGTCTTTCTCTAACTAATAATACATTTCCTAATCTCTCCTCTAGTAATCGAACTCTTTGAGAAATTGCTGACTGAGATACACATAATTTTTTACCAGCTTTTTCGAAACTTCCTGTTTCAACGACGGCCGAAAAGGCGTCGCATTTAATTTTGTCTAGCATTTTTAAATGTTATCTATATTAATTAAAGTTATATTTCTTAATCATAGTAATGGGTATGGCAATACGAAATACTACAATTGTATTACTTCTGCTAAATAATCATTATTTATTTTAATTAAATGAGTAACACACATGCGATTAATTAGTAAAACTAATAAAACCCTAATTAAATTCAATATTAATTAAAATGCAGTAGTTAACTCCCAAACTGGTAACACATTAAGCTGATAAGTTTAAGCATTATTTCTTAAAGTATTTGAAAGCTATAAAAAATCCGATTCTATGTCGGATTTTTTATTACTTAAAATGTCTTAATTTCTTAAATATAATCAATCTTTTCCAGAGTACAAAACTGAGCCAACTAAAACGGCTTGGCCTGCAATACTGACGTGTAATATTGAATCTGTTTTCTCAACTGTTACTAGAACTCGCCCCGGTCTTTGTATGGCTAGACCTTGATATCCCCAATAACTTACTTTCTTATCACATTCGATTAAATCGTGATGAACAAGGTACGCTCCTGCTGGACCATTTGCATTACCAGTTACAGGATCTTCATTAATACCGATCGCGGGTGCGAACATTCGACCATAGGTAATAGGTTCTTGCTTACTACCTTCCAAGACGAATGGAAAAAAGCCATTGCATCCTATTTGAGCACTAATAGCTTTCAATTTTTCATTGTTCGGAGTTAATCCATCAAGCGTACTTCTGCTCAGCATGGGCACCATCACCTTGGAATGCCCCGTCGTGACAACTTGTATTGGCAAGTCCGCAAAATCACTTTCACTCACACCCAACGCATTTGCAAGTTCACTTCGTTGAATCGCATTAAAAGGTGGTAAAAACTCTACACGACCTTGAGTCATTTTCACCAATAATTCTTCTGGACTTCCAAATATTGAAACGGGTAAATGACCTGCCCCCGTTTTTGCGATTAATGGATAGTCTGATTGGTGGCCTGTAGTTGCACGTAAAAAATGAGTAGCGATCGTCGCATGTCCACAGATCGGGACTTCATTTGTTGGCGTAAAATATCGAACATGTATGTCATGGCTTTGATCTTTAGGTGACAAAACAAAGGCAGTTTCTGAATACCCTGCGAATGCAGCAATATCTTGCATTTCTTGAGCTGTAAGATGGTCAGCATGTAGCACAACCCCTGCTCGATTTCCTGTATTTGGTTTGATGGTAAATGCATCAACTACATAAATGGTTGTCATGGCACAACTCCTCTGTTGTTAACATTGTGATCTCAGAAATAGCTCCCGCCATAACCAGAAAATCTTATTTAATTGCAGTAAGACATATCACCGCTCTAAAAGCTTTATAGTCGCCTCATATAATGAGTTTTGAGTCTTTGTAGTGGTTGTTTGAATTGTATAAATCTAAACATCGGGGATACTATAGTTTTTATTGCAAACGCATTTTCTAAATATGGAAAGGTATGAACTGGGACGATACTAAAATTTTGTTAGCTATTGGCCGAACTGGCGGGTTGAGCCGCAGTGCAAAATTGCTTGGTATTAGTGTTTCTACCGTACATCGCAGAGCTGTTGAACTAGAGAAAAGTCTCAATGCGATTCTTTTTTCTCGAGACAGTGATGGCTATACACTCACCCACGTTGGAAAACATTTTTTTGCTTTGGCTGAAAAAGCAGAAGAGCATTTAATAGCGATGGAACGTTACAACGATCAAGGTCAACAATCATTGTTCCGCATTGCTTTACCTGAGTTAATCGGGCAACAGTTGCTTCAGTCAAAGCTAACAGCATTGCAACTGAAGCACCCAGATTTACAATTAGAGATATCGACGAGTGTCGTTCCCGTTGATTTTTCCCGACGGGAAGCTGACATTATTCTTCGACTTGTTCGACCAGAAAGCGGCCGTTATATTATTCGTCGCCTTGGCCAAATGGAGTATGGACTTTATTGCAGTAAAGATTATCTCGCCAGTTTCACAGAGCATGCTGAAATGGCTGATGATTTATTGAATCATCGTATAATCGGTTGGGACAGAAGCCTTCAATATACGTTTTTAGCACAATGGATGCGTGAACTCACCCAAGATGCGGCCCCTGCTTTGTCTTTTGATAACATGCACTCGCAACTATTGGCAGCTCTTGAAGGACAAGGAATTACAGCCCTGCCTTGTTTTGTTGCAAAGGCTTCTGGTTTAGTGCCAATACTACCTGAACAAATTTTAAAACAAGATGTGTGGTTAATGCGTCATTTAGATACTAAGGATAGTGACTATTCAACGTTGATTAGTGAGACGATTGAAAAAGAGCTACAAGAATATCTGTTGTGATAAAAATTAGCTTTTATTTTAATTTTAAATTCGAAAAAGAAATTTTAAGTTAAACCGAGTTATGTCTCACTCAAGTTGTACAGAGTGATTTTTCGTCAAAATGATTGGCGAGAACTATCAAATCTGCTCATAAAAAAAGCCGATTTGTGTCAAAATCGGAATTTTGCTTTCTTTGTAGTAGATAAAAACTTTTAACAATATGATTTTAAAAATCTTTTTAAATATGGTTTTAGATAGCACCCATTATATTAAATAGAAATCTCTATTTAATATTTTGTAAACAAAAAAAGTTCGATTCTTATTTAGATTGAGAGCATATTACTAATGATAAATTGAAAGA
>DAMDNS010000248.1:0-4793 GCA_032083605.1 Ureibacillus sp. | reverse complement strand
GGAGACATTGCTATCGTTGATCCTTCTACATTCACAATCACTAAATTATTTAACATCAACACCGATCCATACGATATAGTAGCTGATGATCAATATTTCTATGTTTCCTCTGGATCCGGTCAATGGACAACTATCAAAAGTTTTGATAAAGCTACTGGAGAGGAAAAATCCTCGCAAAATATCTGGCAAAAAAGTTCTATTTTCATGCATCCGAACAAGGACCGAATTTATGCGGTAGACTCTGATTCCAGTCCGCGAGACATGGAAGTGTTCCCTATTGAAAATGGCATTATTTCAGCTGGCTATGATTCCCCTTACCACGGAGATTACAGTCTTCTTCCCAATCTGGCAATTTCACCAGATGGAAAGTATATTTTTAATAATTTTGGAACGATATTTTTAGCAAGTAAATTAAAAACAACCAACATGCAATTTGTAGCAGATTTAAAAATCAGCTTTAATGATATTGCGTTTAATAATGATTTAACCCAATTTTATTTAGCTGCTGGAAACAGAATCTATGCATACGATTACGAAAGCTTCACCCCAATTACTAGCTATGTATTAAACGGAGAGGGATACTTCCTCTTTAATCATAATGATCAGCTGATTATAGTAGGTGAAGAAACGGCACCGAATACAGGTGTTACTAAAACTTTTATTTTGAAAGCTCAAGTACAATAAAAAAAACCCACGTATTCAAAAGGAAGTCCTTTTAGTACGTGGGTTTACTATTTTTTGGCAATTTTATTTGAAGCCTTTAAGTTTGTCCCCAATAACATCACTTAGTGAGAAGCCAGATGTTTCTTCCGGTAGTTCGTATTCGAATTCTTCTTCTTTGGCTGGGTTATCTTGAAGCTCTTTAATGCTTAATGAAAGTCGTTTTTCTGCAGCATTCACATCTAGTACTTTTACTTGTACCTCTTCACCTTCTTTTAGGGCTTCGTGAGGTGTATTGATGTGCTTGTGAGAAATTTGCGAAATATGAACTAACCCTTCTACACCTGGGAACAGCTCAACGAAAGCACCGAAGGATACCAGTCGTCTAACCGTACCTGTTAAAACAGCACCTTTTTTAACCTGTTGTTCTACATTTGCCCATGGTCCAGGTAATGTATCTTTAATAGATAGTGAGATACGTTCATTTTCCGGGTCCACCGAAAGAACCTTTACTTTAACAGCTTGACCCTCTGATAATACTGTACTAACGTCTTCTACATGATCATGCGATACTTGTGAAATGTGGACTAATCCATCCACACCGCCGATGTCAACAAACGCTCCAAATGGTGCTAATCGTTGAACAGTACCATCTATAATATCACCCGCATGAATTTCGTCTAATACACGTTTCTTATTAGACGCTTTTTGATCCTCAAGAACAGCACGGTGCGATAAAATCAGACGTCCTTTTTCTTTATCCAGCTCAGTAATTTTAAAAGTTAATGTTTTGCCTTTATAATCTTCGAAATCTTCTACGAAATGATCTTCCACTAAAGATGCTGGAACGAAGCCACGTACACCTAAATCAACAACTAGGCCACCCTTCACGACATCCTTTACTTCTGCTTCGAACACTTCTCCTGATGCAAATTGTTCTTCAAGCTTATCCCATGCTTTTAAAGCATCGACTTTGCGTTTAGATAACACAAAATTTTCTTCTTCTACTTTCGTTATCATCAGCTCTAGCTCATCTCCAACTGATACTACGTCAGAAGCTTTTTCAATGTGTAAGCTTGAAAGTTCGCTGATTGGTAAAATCCCATCGAAAGGAGCACCTTCAATTGAGATTGTTACTGCTTTTTCATCTACCTTAGCAGCAACACCTTTCACAATATCTCCTTCTCGAAATTCTTGGTTTGATCCTAAGTTCATTTCTTCAGACATATGTAACCCTCCTTCGCATCTTCCAATTTCTATTTTATTCTAAATTGTTCATAAAAACAAAAAATTTTCCTCTGATATCAGAAATTTCATAAACTTTTTCCTTTTGAGCAATAAATTTATGCATTTTCAGTCCATTTGTTGCTTAGCTAATTTTAATATTTCCTCTGCTGCTTCTTCTATTGAAAGATTCGTTGTATCTAGATAAATGGCATCCTCTGCTTGGATTAACGGAGATGCTTCTCTTTGGCTATCAAGCTTATCGCGAAGAGCGATTTCTTCTTGCAGCTTTTCAATAGTTGAAGGGATTCCTCTTCTTTCATTATCAAGGAAACGACGTTTTGCTCTTTCTTCGACGGAAGCAGACATGAATATCTTTAACTCTGCATCCTTTAGAACATGCGTGGCAATATCACGGCCATCCATAACGATTCCGCCGCGCGCTGCAAGCTCCTGCTGTTTAGCAACGAGAATTTCACGGATATTGGCATGTGCTGCTACTTCGCTTACATTTGCTGTTACTTCATTGGAACGAATCGCTTCCGTTACATTTTCCCCATCCACAAATACAAGTTGTCCATTTTGTGAAGGCTCTAAAATAATGGAAGTATTAACAAGCATTTTTTCCAGCGATTGTGCATCACTTAAATCTATGTTTTGTGACATTGCTTTATTCGTTACTGCTCTATACATTGCTCCTGTATCGATATACGTAAAACCTAAATTTTCTGCTACAATTTTTGCAATCGTGCTTTTGCCCGCGCCTGCTGGGCCATCAATAGCAATTTGAATTTGTTTAACCATAAAATCCCTACTTTCCTACAATATTGTACCATATTCATGAAGCAATTACGTAGTGATATCCTGCAATTCTGCTTCTTTTTGAAAGTCGCCAGATGCAAAAAAGAGAAGTGGAAATAGCAACGCAATAGCATCAATAGGAGTGTACTTTATGTATATAAGATAACTCCCCTTTCGCTTTTCAAACAGAAATTGTACAAATATCTTTTCCAAATAAAAATGTCCCAAAAGTTTGTCAAACAAACCTTTGGAACATCGCTCATTCTTTACAGTGTACTCGCTTCGATTTTCCTTCTATTCAGCAGCTGTCTTTCAAAGCAAAAACGTACAATATATTGCTTGTCTATATTTTCTGTATCTGAAAATTGAAGGGACGCCAATTTTAACTGATTCTTTTCGATGATTCTAATCAGTTTTCCTGTTGTTTTTACATAACGGATTTCTCCATTCATAAAAGGCAATACAATCGTAAGGTTGACTGTTTCCCCCTCTTTAAAGGGGACTTCTTTATTTAGATGGATTGCTAACCCACCCGCGCTTATATCTTCCGTAACAAATTGATGATAATGATTTTTATATTCGATGGCGATATCAACAGAGGTCTCCACTCGAACGAATTCACGCCTCTGGATTTTTACAAATTCCGTAATTGGAGGACAAGCTAGCATGATTGTAGGAATGTTCCCAAGCTTCCTGCCTAAAACTTCCGTATTAAACGCATAGCTTATTTTGTCATCTGTCATAAATGTCGCACGAAATTGTGAACCATCTACTAGAAAAGCTGTTTTATTTGTAACCGTGTTTGTCGGATAGTCTATATAGAAAATATTATTTTCTTGTTCAACAACCTTGCAACGGAATTTTTCCACTCTATCAGTATAAGTGGGTTCTAAAATCAGTGCAGTCCCTATTTTTAGTTGCATAATTTTCGCCTCGCACAATCATAATAGTTTAATTATTGCACGAAACCTTATTTTTTTCTAGAAACATCAGAATATTTTACTTCCGAGTTCCTTTATGCATACATCCAAGGGAACAAAGTAAGGTAAATTTACAGAAGACTGTATTAATACATATATTCGACCTTTAATATATCATGATTTTCAGCGTCGACTACAACTCTGAATGTCTCTTCTTTACCATTCGTAAAGTGTGCTATTACTTGGTAGCTTTTTCTTAGTTGGAATGCTTCATTTTCAGTGTAAATTAATTTTTCATCCTCTACCTGGGTTCCAGGTCTAAAGAATGCTTCCCAATCAATCGGTACGACTTTCTGATCTTCATTTATAGTTTCTTTTTGTACATATTCCATAGCATTCAAGCCTAATAGCTCTCCACTATCTTTTGAAATTTTCATTTGAACACCATCTGGGTAAACCAGCGCCTTATCTTCACCAACAACACGTGCCAAAGACAAATGCCAAGCCTGATGGTTTTCACGCATTTCCACTAATTCTAAATCTGTATACCCTGCTTGATCTAGAAACTTAATCGCTTGATCACGTACTTCCTGCTGGGTAATCCCTGTTTTCTCTTGAACTGGTCGTTCAGATAAGAAGGATAAAATATAGCCGCCTTTTAACGTAATATCTGCATATCCAATGCGGCTTCCTTTTACAAATTGAATGTGGTAGAAAGGATAAGGTGCATCGTCTTTACTTTTCGATACTGTGTACGTTGCATCCTTTATGCCAGGTATTAGCAATTCGAGTTTTTCAATTGCTTGCTCCTTTGTAATTTCTTGATCATCCAGATTTTGAAGTTCCTGCTTTTTAATCCAATCCGATTCACTAGCTGTTAATGGGAAATCTGTTTCACCATAAGATTTTAAGTTTGCTGTAACAGTTTTAAATGGTGATTCATTTGTTTCCTTTTCAGCAACAGAAGCCCACTCCGTAATACTTGCATCATTTTGGTAAAAATTAGCTGTTGCTACCGTCCATTCATCTGACAGGGCTTGCAAATTCTGATTTACTACAGCCATACGTTTATGCCACGATTCATAATTTCCATTATCTGTTACAAATTTGGCTTCTTCTCCAATTTTCCCTACATACCTGAGCCATTCATTTGATACTTCTCTGCTCAGAGGCAGGCTACTAATTGTA
>DAMDNS010000247.1:0-4808 GCA_032083605.1 Ureibacillus sp. | reverse complement strand
AGCGGATCAGACAGTTGCTGCTGATTTTACATTAGAAGAACTGCCGCAAAATACAGTAACGGGTTCAATTACTGATGAAGAAACAGGTGAACCGATTGCAGGGGCTACTTTGCTTCTTGTGGAGGATGCGAATATTAGTCCTGTTTCAACTGATTCAAGTGGAAATTATTCCTTAACTGCCTACGAAGGTAACTATACATTAAAGGTAGTGGCAAGTGGTTACCATAGCCAGGAAGTAGTTGTTTCAATTGATGGAGATGGTGCTGTGCAGGATATTGCACTGGAACCGTTCTACACATATCCTGGTGGAGAAATTGGCTATGATGACAATACAGCAGAGAATGCACGCGTATTCTATGATGCAGGTAATGGTTGGGCGGTAAAAATGTCCCTTCCGGAAGGCGAGGAAAGCGGTATTGTTACAGATGGTGTATTCCGTTTCTGGGACACTTCATGGCCAACGCCTGGTGGTACAGATTTTAAAGTTGAAGTTTGGGATGCTACTGGAGCAGATGGCACACCCGGTAAAAAACTTGCAGGGCCAATCAATGCAACTGCACTTCGTAATGGTGAATGGACAGTTGTAGACTTACGTGAACACAATATCGCGGTGAATGGTGATTTCTACATGGTATATATTCAGGCAAATGCGAATCCGGACGCACCTGGATTAGGTACAGATGAAGATGGTGAAAATGCCGGCAGAAGCTATCAATTTGTTTCGGGCTCTTGGTCGCCAGCTCCTGCAGAAGAAGGAAACTATATGATACGTGCCCGTGTAAGCTATGAAGTAGATGCACCAACTATTACTGCTCCGACAGAAAGCCTAATTACAAATGAAGCGGAATTAACGGTAACAGGTATGGCATCGCCAACAACAACAGTCGAATTACAGCTGAATGGTGAAGCTGCCGGCTCTGCTGAAGTGACTGAAAACGGTCAGTTTGAAATACCAGTAACGCTTATTGAAGGAAATAACGAATTAAAGGTTACTTCCAAATTAGATGGCAGAACAACTGGCGAATCTTCACCGGTTACTGTTGTGCTAGATACAGAAAGTCCTGCATTGGCTATTACAGCTCCTGCAAATGGAGAAAAGGTTAATCGCGAGTCGGTTACTGTAACAGGTACTATCGAAGATGCAAATTTAGATTTTGTTAAAGTAAATGGACAAGCTGCAACCGTAGCAGATGGCAAATTCTCGAAACGTATTTTATTGGATAATGGTACAAATAATATCAAGGTAGTTACTCAAGATTTGGCAGGTAATAAAACAGTCCAAACAATCACTGTATCAACGGACTTTGATGCACCTATTGCAGAAAATGTAAAACCGGAAGCGGATCTTAATTTAGTTACTGGCAAGAGCGTTAAGGTTGAATTTGATAGCGAGCCAGGTTTACGTGCAACATTCATGATTCATATGCCCTTAACAAACCTAGGTGGACAGCTGCAAAACGCAACTGAATTACCGATGCTGGAGCAAAGTCCGGGACATTATGTTGGTTATTATACGGTCCCATATGGAACAGTTGCAGATGGTGCACAAATTGAAGTAAAGGCTGTTGATAGCTATGGCAACGAAACGCGTAAGCTAGCATCAGGAAAACTTTATATCAATGTTGAAACAACAAATAACCAATCGACTGACGTGAAAAAACCGGAAGAACCCGCAGAAGGCACATCAGTTAAAAAACCATAAGATCTTGAACAAGGAGGCTGGGACATAAGTAGAAATTCTAAGAAAATTAGAGGGAAACTATAATCAAGAATTTGATACTTTCTAAATTGATTGCAGTGGAAGGTCGAGTGTAGCTGTCGACTGCGTCTTTCGCTACAGAGCGGAGCTTCCTGCGGGAATAGCACGACGCCTGAGATTACAGGCTCAAAGGGAGTGTCCGCGAAAAAGCGTACCCGAAACGAAAATCAATTTTCCACACACCGAAAAACCACCATTTTCTTGAGGGAAATGGTGGTTTTGGGTTTTGTCCCTGCCTCTTATTTTGACGGGTATGTAAGTGTAAAACTTCTTATCCGTATAAGCGCTATTGCTACAATTTAATGGGAATCCAAGTTTTCTAAGAAGTTTCAAGTATCTATACCTAATAAAAGAAAATAAAAATCGCCATATTGGACAGAATAAGAGCGAAAAGAGTGTAAATGAGGATTTGACTTCTTATTTTTCTTTTCATGACAATCAATGAGGAGGATAGCTATGCCAAATGTACAAGTAAGCTGTGCTGTATCGAATTGTATTTTCCATGAAAAAGGGAACCTTTGCGGAGCGGAAAAAATCCAGATAGATATGGATTACCATTCTAAAAACAAAAATACAGAGTTTGCTTCAGATTTTGATTTCGACAAGATTTCAGAAGAGGCAAGCAATTCTCAAGATACGTGCTGTAAAACGTTCGAACCTAAAGATGAACGTGATGAATAAATAGATTTTACTATTTTAGTAAATCCTTTATTCGAAAAAAGACATGAGGGCAAAAGCTGTTTGAAGCATATGATTGTTAGTTTGGTGGGGCTAAAGGATTATCTTTAGCCCCATGTTTTCATATGAGGAACAATTGAAGAAAAAAATGGTTTTACTGAAAATTATAACTTTTATTCAACAGTAACTTAATATATAAATATTGATTCTATTCGGCTATAATTTAAGAACAAATTAACAAAGAACAGAGGTTCAATCATGTTTTCAATACCTGATTCCCAGGAAATCACCATCTTGCAAGGTGATTATTCTGTACTACTTATTGTTTTATCTGTTTTTATTGCTTGTTGTGCATCTTATACTGCCCTATTTATGAATCAAAGAATACAAGAGAATGGATTTTTTCCAAAAGGCTTTTGGTTACTCCTTTCTTCGGTAGCGATGGGGTTAGGAATATGGTCGATGCACTTTATTGGAATGAGTGCGTTTATGCTCCCTTTACCAATGAATAATGACACCTTGTTAACGATTGTTTCAATGCTACCTGCAGTTATTGCTTCTTATATCGCATTTAATTTTGCCAATAAGTCTAGTCAATCTCCTCTTTCCTATGCTGTAGTTGGAGTTATTATGGGCCTAGGGATTGCATCAATGCATTATTTAGGGATGGCGGCAATGATTACAGAAGCGAAGTATTATTATAAGCCAGGATTATTTCTGTTATCGATCGGTATTGCAATTGTTGTTTCGATGATTGCAATGTATGTCTTTGCTGCTTTACAAAAATATATGGGCAATCAGCTTATCAAAATCATAACGGCCATCTTGCTAGGCGTTGCTATTTCTAGTATGCATTATACTGGAATGGCCTCTGTTGTTTTCTATTTAGAGGGTCCATTAAAAGCTGTTGATCATATGCATATTTTCCAAATGGATTTATCTGTAGTTGTTTTGGTTGCTGTTGGGATTTTATTTATAATTGTAGGGCTAACTGGTATTTTGGAGCGTTTTGTAGATTACCGTTTAAACTACTATGATGCATTAACTTTATTACCTAATCAACGACAGTTCGAAAAGGATACAAATAATTTAAAAACATCAGGAAGTCTTGCCATTCTTCAAATACAGGATCTTGAAAAGTGGATCAATCAATATGGCTATATCTTTGGAGATAAAATCATAAAATCAGTTGGAGAAATCATAGAAAATCACAAATTGCACTCATATAAAGTATATCGCATAGAAGGTAACCGATTTGCAATCTATACCTCCAATGATCAACGCTTGGAGAAGCTACAGGGGTTGATGGAGAGTATTTCTTCTGCGTTAAAACAGCCGATACAGATTGAAGATTACCCAATCGTCGTTGATATAGTAAGTGCAATCTCTTCTTCAAAGGATAAGGAAAGTGTATTAGAGCTTTTATCGAATAATATAGCTGTTCTGCACTATCCTTTGAATAATTATGAACATAATGTAATTGAATTCGATCCAAAAATTCACACCTATAATATTGATAGACAAATAGTAGAAGATATTGAAACAGCCATGCGCAATAATGAGCTATTTCTTGTATACCAACCCAAAGTTCAATCACAGTCCCAAAAAGTATCTGGATTAGAAGCATTATTGCGTTGGAAGCATCCAGTAAAGGGCATGATTTCACCTGGTGTGTTTATTCCTATTGTTGAAGCTGCAGGTGATAAAATATTCGATTTAACCGATTGGATTATTGAGCATGTATGTCTGCAAATATCCCAATGGCTACAGGAAGGAATCGAATTTGAGCAAGTATCGGTTAATATTCCCGGCTCCTATATTACTTCATCTAGACTTTATGACGTGATTAATGCAAATCTAGAAAAATATAATGTTGATAGTAGATATATAGAGCTGGAAATCACGGAAACGAGCGTCGTTTATGATATTAAACATGCAATAACGGCGATTAATCGATTTAAAAATATTGGCTTGTCTGTAGCGTTGGACGATTTTGGAACTGGGTTATCATCTCTGTCTTATTTAAAGAAGATGCCAATATCGACCATTAAAATCGATAAATCCTTTGTAGACGGGATTTCCAATTCGGAGAAAGACTCTGCCGTTTTAAAATCGATCATCACCTTATCGAATTCTTTAAACCTGAAGATTGTAATCGAAGGTGTAGAGACGGAAGAGCAATATAATTTTATTTATTCGATGGAGGAAGCCCCTCTTATTCAGGGCTATTACTTCTCTCGACCACTCACATCCGAGGAATTTATTAATTGGACGAGTGAAAGATAAATAAAGGTTAAAACTGCTTTAGAAATTATTTTAAAATAATAATTCTAGGGCAGTTTTTATTTTTTTTATATAATTTTCCATAGAT
>DAMDNS010000246.1:0-4822 GCA_032083605.1 Ureibacillus sp. | reverse complement strand
CGTGCGGGTTCATCCCCTTTTCGTGCGAGTTTCCTCACTTTACGTGCGGCTTTTCTTTTTTCGTGCGGGTTTTCTCTCCTTACGTGCGGGTTCATCCCCTTTTCGTGCGAGTTTCCTCACTTTACGTGCGGCTTTTCTTTTTTCGTGCGGGTTTTCTCTCCTTACGTGCGGGTTCATCCCCTTTTCGTGCGAGTTTCCTCACTTTGCGTGCGGCTTTTCCTTTTTCCTGCGGGTTCTCTCTCCTTACGTGCGGGTTCATCCCCTTTTCGTGCGGGTTTCCTCACTTTACATGCGGCTTTTCTTTTTTCGTGCGAGTTTTCTCTCCTTACGTGCGGGTTCATCCCCTTTTCGTGCGAGTTTCCTCACTTTACGTGCGGCTTTTCCTTTTTCGTGCGGCTTTTCTCTCCTTACGTGCGGGTTCATCCCCTTTTCGTGCTCGTTTCCTCACTTTCCATGCAGCTTTTCTTTACTTACGTGTAGCTTTCATCCCCTTACCTGTACATACTTCACTTCAATCGCAAATTCTTTTATTTGCTTTGTTATTTTTTACCGGTAAATTCTCGATCTAAACTTTTCCATATTCCCAACAAAAAAAGAACCTAAAAGCACATCAATGTACTTTTAGATTCCAAACTACTACTATTATTGTTTTTTCCGCTCAGCCATTTGTTCGGCTGTGTAGATGATACGCATTGGGTTGCCGCCTACCATACTGCCGGCCGGGACGTCTTTGTGCACCAACGTTGCTGCTGAGACGATAGCGCCATCACCAATTTCCACACCTGGCAGGATTGTGGAGTTGGCACCGATCATGACTTCGCTCCCAATTTTCACGTCTCCCAATCGATATTCTTCGATTAAATATTCGTGGGCGAGGATTGTAGTGTTATAACCAATTATCGTATTATTGCCGATGGTGATTCTTTCGGGAAACATTGAATCTGGCATGACCATTAGGGCAAGGGATGTTTTTTCGCCGATTTTCATATGTAGAAACGTACGATAAATCCAATTTTTCATACTCATAAACGGCGTAATACGGCCAATTTGAATGAAAATAAAGCACTTCATTACTTTCCAAAATGATACCGTTTGATAGATGTTCCATAATGAATTTGCGCCATGAACAGGGTATCGTTCCGTCCTTCTCATGAGATTAAGACTCCTTTACAATCGTTAATAAGTCAGTCATATGCTGTAGCATATAATCTGGATTAAATTGTTTTAAAAACTCTTCTCCCTTGATGGACCAGGCAACACCAGCCGTTTTCACGCCCGCATTTTTCCCTGCTTCTATATCATGATAATTATCGCCGATCATCATAACATCCTCTTTACTAACACCTAATTTTTCAATAGCCAACAGTACAGGCTCAGGATCAGGCTTTACGTTTTGCACATCATCCACGCCTACCCAGAATTCAAATAAGTGCTGTGCACCCATAAGAATTAACCCTTTTTCGATTGTATCTTTTCTTTTAGTGGATACTATCGCCAAACGGATTCCCTGAGCTTTAAGCTTTTCTAAGGTTTCGACTACCCCGTCGTATTCTGTCACCAATTTGTCGTGGTTTGCTTGGTTAAATTGTCGATATTTCTCAATCATTTCCTCGACTTCGTTCGGTGTTAATTGTTCAAACGTTTCTTTTAATGACGGACCAATGAAATCCATGCAATCTTTTGGCGAATATTGCCCAGGAAATCTTTCCTCTAATACATACATAAACGTTTGGATAATTAATTCATTTGTATTTAATAAGGTTCCATCAAAATCAAACAGCAAAGCCTTCATATTAAAATTGCAACCCCTTTATCTCTATACAAGCTCCATTAATCGCTTACTTTTTCTTCCCTTTATTCTGTGTATTATTTTTCCCATTATTGCTCACAATTTTCTCTTCATCAAGGTAGCGAACAACTGGGCGAACTTTGATTCTTCTGTAAACAATGAAAGCAATCCCAAGTACAATGGCTAAAATTGAAACGACCTGGGCAGAACGCAATTCCCCTATTAGATATAGGCTGTCTGTTCTCATGCCCTCAATATAGAATCGTCCAATAGAATACCAGATCATGTAACCAAAGAAAATTTCACCACGGTGTAGATTTGCTTTTCGTAAAAACAGTAGAATAATCAGCCCAATAAAGTTCCAAACCGATTCATATAAAAACGTTGGATGGACATATGTACCAAGGTCTTGAATATACATCTGCTCAATAATCCAGTTTGGAATCATTAGATTCTCTAAAAATTCACGAGAAACTGGTCCACCAAAAGCCTCTTGGTTCATGAAGTTGCCCCAGCGCCCAATCATTTGTCCAATTAATAGACTTGGTGCTACGATGTCTGCAACCTTTAAAAAACTAACACCTTTTTTCTTGCTAAAAATATAAGCAGTAATTACAGCCCCGATTAATGCACCATGGATAGCAATACCGCCATTCCAAATTTGTATGATTTTCTCCGGATTTGCCCCATAATATTCCCATTTCATGGAAACATAATAGATGCGTGCACAAATGATTGATATCGGAATCGCCCAAATTAACATATCTGCTAAAAAATCTTCCGGCAATCCTCTTTTTACTGCTTCTTTTTGTGCTACAAAATATGCGAGTACAATACCGCAAGCAATCAAGATACCGTACCATCTTACTTCAATGCTCCCTATCGAAAAAGCGACAGGATTGATTGCAAGTAATATTTGTTCCATTTAAATACCCCTTTCCTAAAAACAGCCTTTTCTATTAGCTTAGTAGTCATCCATCTCATCTTGAATCGCGATGACTTCATCTAATCTTCTAGAAAATTCTTGTGCCGCATTTACACCCATTTTTTTCAATCGGTAGTTCATGGCAGCTACTTCTATAATTACAGAAACGTTACGTCCTGGCTGAACAGGAATAGTTAATTTCGTAATATCTGTATCAATGATTTTCATTTTTTCTTCATCTAATCCTAAACGATCATAGGTTTTATCTGGATCCCAGTTTTCCAGCTCGATAATCAGCGTAATTCGTTTCGTCGGGCGGATGGCACTGGCTCCAAATAAAGTCATGATATCGATGATTCCAATACCTCGAATCTCCAATAAATGCTCTAAAAGAGGCGGCGGGCTTCCGATAATCAGGTTTTCGGCTTCTTGTCGAATTTCAACACAGTCATCGGCAACAAGTCGGTGTCCTTTTTTAATAAGCTCCAGTGCTGTCTCACTTTTTCCTACGCCACTTTTCCCGATAATTAGTACACCAATCCCGTAAACATCGACAAGTACACCATGTACAGCTGCTGTTGGCGCTAATTTACTTTCAAGGTAGTTTGTCAGTCTACTTGAGAAACTTGACGTTTTCATTGAAGTAGTCAAAACCGGTACATCGTTTTCATTGGAAGCATTGATTAGCTCTGGCGGAACCTCTAACCCTCTTGAAACTACGATAGCCGGTGTTTCATGAGAACAAAGTTTTAGCATACGTTCCTTTTTCAATTCAGTTGGGAGCATTTCAAAGAATGATAATTCAGTTTTTCCGATTAGTTGAACTCGGTCAGCGGGATAGTGCGTAAAATAGCCCGCCATTTCAAGTCCGGGTCTTGAAATATCACTTGTTGTAATATAACGGCCAATTCCTTCATGCCCACTCACTAAATCTAATTTAAATTTTTCTATGACTTCTTTTGTCGAGACTTGAATGATCATTACCCCCTAGCATCTTCTATTACATACTATTGACATATAGTACCTATTTTAGCATGTAACAGATTGATTGTATTTAATTTAATCCACTGCCATTGTTTAAAGGAAGTAATTTTTTCGTATATTATCCTGCATTTGCCCTCTGGAAATTCCCCCTTGATTGGGATTCAATTCATGCTTTGCCTTATGAAGCGAACATAGAAAAAAGCCTGAATGTTGACGGGAAATCCTTTCAACATCCAAGCTTAAAGTTAATTTTTCACACACTATTTATGAAGCATTAAACTGGGCTTACACCGTGCTTACGCTCTGTAAATGTTAGATTCTTTGACTTGTATGCATCTAAGCGAAGCTCTAAAGTTTTACGCAATTCATTTGGCTCAATAACATCATCGATAATCAATTCAGATGCCAAACGGTATACGTCAATTTCTTTTCGATACTCTTCCCGCTGCTGCTCAATAAAGGCTGCCTGCTCCTCTTTTGGCAATGCGGCAATTTTGTTGGCATAGACAGCATTTACAGCTGCTTCTGGACCCATTACGGCAATTTGGGCTCCCTTCAATGCAATACACACATCGGGTTCAAATGCAGGGCCGGCCATTGCGTACAAACCTGCACCATAAGCTTTACGAACAATCACCGTGATTTTCGGGACTGTTGCTTCACTCATGGCAAAAATCATTTTCGCCCCGTGGCGGATAATTCCCATTTTCTCTACCTGTGTACCAATCATGAAGCCTGGAACATCGGCAAGGAAGATAAGCGGAATATGGAACGCATCGCATAGACTGATGAATTTCGCTGCCTTGTCCGCCGAATCATGGAACAGCACGCCACCTTTCACTCGTGGCTGATTCGCAATAATCCCGACAGACTGGCCATTGATGCGAGCAAAGCCTGTGATGATTTCAGCTGCAAATAGCTTCTTAACCTCGCAAAAAGAACCTTCATCGATAATACGGTTGATCAAGTCATGCATATTAAACGCTGCATTTTGATTGGCAGGGATGATTTCTTCGATTGACTTTTCAAATGTCGCAGGTAATTTTGGCTCCTCCACATTTGGCTTATTCTTGAAGTTATCCGGAAAATAACTAATATATTGTCTTGCATAGGCGATTGCCTCT
>DAMDNS010000245.1:0-4837 GCA_032083605.1 Ureibacillus sp. | reverse complement strand
TAGGTATTTATCTAGTTCACATTCTCTCTAGTGAATAGATTAATAATGCACTAACTATTAAAACGAAGGAGGGAAAAGAACATGTTTAACAGACGTCATCAATGTGGATGCGGTGGTGGTTGCAGCAATGTAATTCACTGTCCGGCGAATGTTTTTCCAACGCAAGTAGCACCAGCACGAGTATCACCTACTCAAGAAGTTGTAAGAACGAATGTATTCAACACAGTTGTACCTCATATTCATCCTATGCATACAACAACTGTAAATAGGCACCATACTCAAAATCAACATTTCTTCCCACGCACACAATCTACTGTAAATGAATTCACTGAAGATCAAGAATTCTTCCCGCCATTTAATGCAGGCACTAGAGGAACTACTGGTGGTTTCGGTACTACAGGTAATATGGGTACTATGGGCAACATGGGCAACATGGGTACTATGGGTAACATGGGTACTATGGGTAACATGGGTAACATGGGTAACACTGGTTTTATGGGTACGCCAGTTCCTAGAAGAAGATTTTTCTAATACACTAGTATTCAGAAAAGACTTATATATACTTCTTCCCATTAAAAATAGATTACCTTCACATAATGTGAATGGTAATCTATTTTGCCTTACATACGTTTTAATTTTTCATATTCCAGCTGTAATTGCTCGATACGTTTTCTTCCCTCTTCACGATTACGGACCGTTTCAGCCTGGATTTGTTTTGTTTCTTCAATGCCGGACATAATCGTCTGCCAAGTAGTTTCTATTGTTTCAATTTTGATGCTTGGATTTCCAGCAGATCGAGCAATATCAATACTGTTTTGACGAATATTTTCAGCATTTCGTATTAACATTTCATTCGTGCGTTTATCCAGTTCATTCATGGAATCAGCCACTAATTTTTGACGTTGGATTGTAACAGCATGAATTAGTCCTTGTTTAAAAATCGGAATGGTTGTAACAAATGCCGAATTAATTTTACCAATCAAATGATTATTCCCTTGCTGAATCATACGAATTTGTGGGGCTGATTGGAATGATACCTGTTGAGCCATTTCTAAGTCGTATCGACGTTGCTCTAATAACTCCATATTTCTTTTTAGCGTTTCTAGCTCCATGATGGCCTCTTGATCGCCTTCACTTGCCCTTTGCTCCAACAAAGGAATTTGCGGCAGAAGCTGTTGTAGTTTTACTTCAATAGCAGCCACATGTTCACTCAAGCTTTGGAAATAGTTAAGGTTTTGATCATACATTTGCTCCAGTTCCATTGTATTGCGCTTCATTTCTAGCTCATATTTTTGGATTTCATTATATATAATATCGATTTCTTTATTCATTGTATCGTATTTTGAAAGGATTTTTTCTAATTGCTCTTTCCCTTTGTTAAATAAACGCTTTAAAAAACCGCTCTTTTTTTCTTCTTTGAAATCCTGTGGATCAAAACGGTCCATAATTTTATTCAAGTTATTAATAAGCTCACTCGACTTTTCAAGCTTGCTTGTTTTAATGGATGCTAGCATTTTATCTGAAAACTTCGAGATGGCAGTAGCGGTTTCTTTACCGAATTCTAAAACGGCGATTTGATTTTTTACATCAATTTTTTCAGCAAGTGCTTGTACTTGCGGCTCCTCTCTTAGTGCAAGCTGTCGTTTTTTTATTTGAGATAACTCTTCTTTGCTCACGAGCTGCTGCTGAGGTATTTCAGAAAGGCTATTTCCTTCTACATTTACTTTCGAATCTAAATCATCAAATAATGAATTTTTCAGTTCTGACATAGTAATCCCTCGTTCCTTTTTTATAGTAAAATCCTTTTCAAGATTAGATAACATGGCCAAGCACCAAGCCTTTTGCGATTAGCATTAAAAACATTTATGTGAAAATGGGATTTTCATACTATCGTATCCATCAAAAAACAAATTCAACCCTTATGATAAACAAATATTGCTTATAAAAAACATACGAATTAGAAGTGAAAAAGTTTCATAATAACCTTACCTTTGATAGATTTCGATTTTATAAAGATTTTAAAGTGCAAATTAATATGCATGAGGCTGGGACAAAACCCAAAAACACCATTTTTCTCGAGAAAATGGTGTTTTTTCGCTGTGCGCAAAAATCGATTTTTCGTTTCGGATACGCTTTTTCGCGGGCACTCCCCTGAGCTTGTAGTCTCAGGTGCCGTACTATTCCCGCAGGAAGCTTCGCTCTGTAGCGAAAGACGCAGTCGACAGCTACACTCGACCCTCCACTGCCATCAATTTAGAAAGATCAAATTCTTATTATAGTTTTCCACTAATTTTCTTAGAATTCCTGCTTATGTCCAAACCTCTTTTATTTTTCGCTTATAATGCAGAACCCGAACCGCCATCAATATTGACAGCTGTACCAGATACATATGACGCAGCATCAGAAGCTAAAAATGTAATAACATTTGCTGCTTCTTCTGTATTTCCGATACGGCCAAGCGGAATCGTTTTCCCAGTCTCTCTTGAATACTCTTCCCAAGTACTGTTCGGCATTTCATTTTTCCACTTATCCTCAATTTGACGACTTCGAATCAGTCCGATACAAACTGAGTTTACTCGAATATTGTACTTTCCTAGGTCTTTGCTCATTGCTTTTGTTAATGCAAGGCCGGCAGAACGGCTAACCGTAGTTGGTAAACTATTTGCTGGAGGTGTTTTTGCCAAAACTGCGGTTAAATTAACGATTGAGCCTCCATTTTGAGCCTTTAAATATGGAAGAGCATACTTTGAGCAATGAATGGCACCAAATAACTTTAAATTTAAATCTGAATGCCATAAATCCGTATCAACATCTTCAAACGAGTTAGCAGAGGATGTACCTGCATTATTGATCACAATATTTAACTTGCCGAAATGAGCTGCTACTTCTTCTATTAAGCTTTTGCATTCTTGTTCATTAGACACATCTGCTGCAATCGTTAGTACCTCTTCCCCTGTCTCTTCTTTTATAAATGCTTTTGCTTCTTCTAACGTGCTATTTTGTCGTGCGGCAATTGCCACTTTTGCTCCCTCTTTTACCAGCTGGAGGGCAGTATATAAACCGATTCCTTTGCTTGCACCAGTTATGACTGCGACTTTATCCTTTAACCCTAAATCCATTTGCAATAGCTCCTTTAAATTTCAATAATAGTTAAATTATATAAGAAAATTTAATTATTGTGTGAATTTTCTTATCATTCATCCACTTTTGTCTTCTTAGAGAGTAATCGATTTGACAAGAATAACCCGATTCCACCAATAATCATGAACAAAATAGCACGTAGTATTAGATTTAAAGAATCAAGATCTACAAAAACAAGTTTGATAATAGCGATTGCCAGTACACAATAGCCCAAAACCTTAACTTTACGTAAATGACCCGTTGTACTCATCCAAAGAGAGATGCTTGCAGTAATAAATAGCAGAAGCGTCTTAGCTGTAACGATAAGGTAGTAATTTATCGACCAATCGAATTGCAATTGACTTAATAGTGAATATAAAAGCAGCAGGATAGCTAATATGGCTACTGTCACGAGACCATCGTTATCTATTTTCCAGCTAGAAATCCAAGTCTTATATAGATAACCCTTCATGTAGATATCAGCAACCAACGCAATGAGAATTAATGCATAAACAATTCGTACCAAAAGGTTCAACCATATATCAACCCCATATACATAATGAGTTGGTATCAGATTTATGAACGTAAGTACAAATGCTAGAAGCAAGGCGTATCTTAATCCCCTGCCAATCATTCTTTCTGGAGAAAAGAATGATGCGACCATGACGATAGCTAGAACTAAAGCTGATAAATAATAATGACTGCCAGATAAATAGGTTTGATCGAATTTCAAGACGTACATAAAGAAATAGACCGTCAAGAAAACTGGGAAAACATCGATGGAAAAATTTACTTTGGCCTTGCCGTCTTCATTAAATTCAACCTTGGTTTTGCCTTTCAAATAAATGAATAAGGCTATCAAATAGATAAATATTAATAGATAATTTAAATGCTCCATTGTCCAAAACGGCGTAATTTCATCAACCATTAAATGAACGAACACAAAAAAAGTAAATAAGAAACTATACATGATTTTCATCACAATGGCATTAAGCTTCATTCCAAGCATTAGTCCCATAAATGAGCATAGGGGCAATAAAACAATTTCAAGATCATCAATTGCACTAATAACAATGATAATGTTAAAGACAGTCAGCAGCGATAAAGTCCCAGCAATATCCATAACTCTCGTCTCATTGCGGCGATTTGCAAAAATAGCCATACTGCCATAAATAATCCCTAGTACAAATATTGGAAGTGCAGCCTCCTCTGAAATAGCATTAACCATAAATATCGTTATGCCACTAAAGCTGAACAGCAATCCTTCATGCAATGCTCTAAGTTTACTAAAAGGCTTATATAGCCTCCACCAAACAAGAAGGAACATCAAATTTAATAATATGCAACTTAATACATACATTCCTGCATCTTCATGATTCAAGCTCCAAATAACTTGCACGGCAATAATCGAAAAGAAATAAGAGATATACATAGCAACGGTTTGTACATGTTTCATAAAAATGAACTGCATTGCACCATAAACTAGTAAAACATAAAGTAAAATAATCATTCCGTTGAAATCCATATATTCTAGTAAGTACGGTAAAAGTAAAGATGTAAAAATAACAAATACGGAAAGTACTTCATTTTTCTTTACATAACAAATCGTAATTCCATAGGCAATATAAACAAACGCTAATAGCAGTGCAAGAGTTAACCCCAATACGTCATACAAGATAGCACCTGCAGCTGTCGTTAAGATTCCGATGATAAAGGA